>NZ_JBJHAK010000003.1:0-245640 GCF_054050975.1 Blastococcus sp. SYSU DS0828
GCCTCCCCACAAAACCCCCCCCCCCCCCCCCCCCCGGGGGAGGCGGCCCCCCCCACCCCCCCCGCCCGGGACCGCCCCCCCCCCCCCCCCCCCGGGGGCCGGGTCGTTCCCGGGCCCGGGCCGGGGCCGGCGCAGGGGTGCTGCTGAGCTGGCCGCGTGCCAGGAGCCGGGAGAAGCTGGACGGGTGGAGGAAGGCGCATGAGCGAGGACCAGGGGGTCGTGTTCCCGGCCGGGTCCGACGGACGCCGGAGCACGGCGGCGCTGGGCCGGGCCGTCGTCGCGGATGCACTGCGCCCCGCCGACGCCGCCGGCGCGCTGGCCGCCGAGCGGGAGACCAACTGGCGGGCGGGCTACCTGACGCACTTCCGCCGGCTGGTGGAGGCCGGGCTGCCCTCGCCGGAGGCGGCGCAGGCCATCGCCGCTGCCGGGCTGGCGTCCCTGCACTCGCGGATGCGGGTGGCCGGGCCCGAGGGGGAGGCCGACCTCGCCGGGCTGACCACCGCGCCCGCCGGCCGGGTGCTGCACACGGTCGAGGTGACCGGCACCGCCGAGCCGGAGCGGGAGCTGTCGCTGCCGTTCCGCGGCGGGCGGCTGCGGGGTGACGCCCTGCTGCGCCGGCTCGACGACTGGGTGGCCGCGGGGATCGTGGAGCCGTCGTGCGCGGAGGCGGTGCGCACCGTGGCGGCGCACCCCGAGTGGCTGTCGCTGCCGGACACCACCGTGGTCGTGCTCGGGGCGGGCGCCGAGATGGGACCGCTCACCGCACTGCTGCGCTGGGGCGCCCGCGTGGCCGGGGTGGACCTGCCCCGCGCGCCGCTGTGGGAGCGGGTGCTCGACATCGCCCGGTCCGGCGCCGGCACCCTCCTGGTGCCCGTGGCGGAGCCCGGGTCGGAGCCCGACCCGGCGCGCGCGGGAGCCGATCTGATCGCCGAGGTCCCCGCGGTGGCCGACTGGGTCGCGGGGCTGTCGGGCTCCCCGGTCCTGGGCAACTACGTCTACGCCGACGGTGCCACGAACGTGCGCGTCTCGGCGGCCGTCGACGCGCTCACCGTGCGGCTCGCGGGTGCGCGGCCGGAGCTCGCGCTGGCGTTCCTGGCCACCCCGACCGACGTCTTCGCCGTCCCCGCCGAGGCGGTGGCGCAGTCGGTGGAGGCGTACGCGCGCCGCAGCCGCACGGCGAAGCTGCTCGGCCGCCCGCTGCGGACGGTGTCGGGCGGCCGGCTCCTGCAGCGCGCCTACGTGCCCGGCACCGACCCGGGCATCGCCGACAGCCTGGTGGCGCAGCAGGGCCCCAACTACGCGCTGGCCAAGCGGCTGCAGCGGTGGCGGGCGACCGCCGCACGCGCGGCGGGCAGCACGGTGTCGATGAACGTCGCCCCGCCGACGCGGACCCGCTCGGTGGTGAAGAACCGGGCCCTGGCCGCGGCCTACGCCGGCGCCCACCGGTTCGGCGTGGAGATCTTCGAGCCGTCGACGTCGAACGTGCTCATGGCCGCGCTGCTCGTGCACGACCTGCACACCGGCGGCGGACCGGCGCACGAGCACCCGTGGCAGGACGAGGCGCACGAGGCCGCGCACGGCGGGTTGTGGCGCGCGGCGTACCAGCCACGCAGCGCGCTCGGGCTGGCCGCGCTGCTGGGCTACGGCGCGGCCCGCGGCTGACCGGACCGCGTCGCCGGTACTGGTGCGACGGGTCCGGGCGGACCACAGTGGGCTCCCCGAACGGTGGGAGCGCCAGATGGCCGGGTTGTTCAGCGCACGCACCCTGCTCACCGTCCTGCGGACCGGGAACGCCCGGGCCCGGTTGCGGGCCACCCGTGACGGGCAGGCCGCGGTCCGGCTGAACCTGGGCGCCGCGGCGCTGCACACCGGCGTCCTGGACGCGCTCGGCGACCGTGCGGTGGCGACCCCGGAGCTCGCCCGCCGGCTGGCGGTGGCCCGCGACGACCTGCTCGCAGCCTTCCTGCGGGTGCTCGCGGCCGCCGGCCTCGTCCGGGAGGACGCCGCCGGCTGGTCCCTGACCGGCGCCGGGCGCGCCCTGCGGGACGACGACCTGGTGCGGGCCTCCTACGAGGCGTTCGCCGGGTTCCACACCGGGCTCTACCGCCACCTCGGTGACCTGCTGGCCGGTGGCCCACCGCGGCGGGACGTCGCCGAGCAGGGGGCGGTCATCGCCCGGGTGTCGGCCGCCTTCGAGCCGTTCGTCGACGACGTCCTCCGGGAGACGGCGGCGGACGTGTCCCCGCGGCGGGTGGTCGACGTCGGGTGCGGCGCGGGGCTGCAGCTGGCCGCGGTGCTGGCGGCGGCTCCGCAGGCCGAGGGCGTCGGGGTGGACGCCGACGCCGACGCCGCCGCCCTCGCCGAGCGCACCCTCGAACGGCGCGGGCTGGCGGGACGGGCGCGCATCGTGCGGGCCGACGTCCGGGAGCTGCCCGACGAGGGCGGGTTCGACCTCGCGCTGCTGGCCAACGTCGTCTACTACGTCCCGGTGGCGGAGCGCGTCGCCCTGTTCGCCGACGTGGCGAGCCTGCTCGCGCCGGGGGGCACCCTCCTGGTCGTCACCACCGTGGCGACGCCGCAGCTGTTCAGCCGGCACTTCGACCTGCTGCTGCGGGCGCAGGAGGGCGGCATGTCGCTGCCGGGGGCCGCGGACCTGGTCGCGGAGCTGCGCGCGGCCGGGCTGCGACCGGGAGAGACCCGGCGGATCGCCCCGGGCGCCCCGCTCGTGGCCGTCGCGGCCGTCCGGCCGCGGTGACCGGACCCGGTCAGGCCGGGCCGACGAGCCCCGCCACGATCTCCGCCGAGAGGCCCACCAGCGGCAGCCCACCGCCGGGGTGCGCCGAGCCGCCGACCAGGAACAGCCCCGGGATGCGCGAGGCGTTGCCCGGGCGCAGGAACGCCGCCCGGGAGCCGTTGCTGGAGCTGCCGTAGATCGACCCGCCGACGCTGCCGGTGCCCCGCGCCAGGTCGGCCGGCGTCCGGATCTCCCGCCAGCGGAGGCGGTCCCGGACGTCGAGCCCGCGGCGGGCCATGACCGCCAGCACCCGGTCGGCGTACCGCTCGGCGAGCCCCGGGGCGTCCCAGTCCACCCCGTGCACCGGATCGTGCCGCGGCGCGTTCACCAGGACGAACCACGACTCGCTGTCGCCGTCGGGCACCAGCGCCGGGTCGTCGGGCGCGCTGACGTAGACGGTGGGATCGGGCACCGGGCACGGCCGGCCCGCGTACCGGCCGGTGCCGAAGACGGCGTCGAACTCCGCGTCGTAGTCGTCGGGGAAGAGCACCGTGTGGTGCTCCAGCCCCGGGGTCCGGCCGCGCAGCGCCAGCAGCAGCACGAACCCCGATAGCGACGGTGTGGCACGGGCCAGGTCCCGCCGGACGCCGCGGGTGCGCCGGTCGGTGGGCAGCAGGTCGGCGTGCAGCGCGGCGGCGTCGACGCCGGAGACGACGACGTCGGCGCGCAGCCGCTCGCCGTCGGCGAGCTCCACGCCCGCAGCCCGGCCGCCCGCCACCAGCACCCTGCGCACCGCGCAGCCGGTGCGGACCGCGGCGCCGCCCGCGACGGCCCGGTCCCGCACCGCCGTCCCGAGCCGGTGCAACCCACCCCGCACGTACCAGGAGCCGAAGGCCTGCTCGGCGTAGGGGACGGTGGCCAGCACCGCCGGCGCCCGGCGCGGGTCCGAGCCGGAGTAGGTGGCGTAGCGGTCCAGCACGGTGCGCAGGTGCGGGTGGCGCAGGTGGCGGTGACCGAGGCCGCGCAGCGACCGCCACGGCGCGATCGCGGCGACGTCGGCCGGGCGCCGGGCCAGCCGCGCCAGCGTCGTCGCCCCGGCCAGGGGGGTGCGCAGGAACGGCTCCTCGCTGATCCGCCACATCGCCGCGGCCCGCTCCATCAGGGCGGCCCACTGGGCTCCGGCGCCGGCCCCCAGCGCGTCGTCGAGCGCGGCGGGGACGGCCTCTGCGCGGCCGGGCACGGTCAGCCGGGTGCCGTCGGCGAACCGGTAGCCGACCGCCGGGTCCAGCCGGACCAGGTCGACGGTGTCCTCGAGCCGGCTGCCGGTCGCGGCGAACAGGTCGCGGTACACCTGCGGCAGGGTGACCAGGCTCGGCCCGGTGTCGAAGGCGTGCCCGTCGCGGGTGAACCAGCCGAGCTTCCCGCCGACGTCGGGCGCCTGTTCCACGACGGTCACCGCGTGTCCGAGGGCCGCCAGCCGCGCGGCGGCCGCCAGCCCGCCGAGCCCGGCGCCCACGACCACCACCCGCGCCACCGACCCACCGTAGCCAGCCGGCCCGGAGCGCGTCGGCGGGACGGGGCCCTCAGCGCGGGACGGCGAGCGCCAGCACGGCGAGGTCGTCGGGCTCGTAGCGGGAGCCGGCCAGCTGGGCCTCGACCGCGGCCGAGATCGCGCCGACGGCCGCTTCCGGATCGGCGACCGGCGCGCCGGCGACGACCCGCAGCAGCGCGTCCTCGCCGAACTGCCGCCCGGCGTCGTCCCGCGCCTCCGTGACGCCGTCGGTGTAGAGCACCAGGGTCGACCCGGGAGGCAGGTCCAGCGTGGTCTCGGTGAGCTCGACGTCGGCGTCGATCCCGAGGGGTGGGCCGGCGGTCCCGACCGGACGGGCGTCGGAGTCCGCATCGGAGACGACGGGGAGCGGGTGCCCGGCGACGGCGAGACGGACCCGGTGGCCCGGCCCCGCCGGTTCCAGCACCAGGCAGCAGGCGGTGACGAACCGCAGCGGCCCCGTCCCCTGTTCGTGCAGCAGCGCGGTGTTGACCGCCCGCAGGATCTCCGCCGGGCTCCCCGTGGCCGCGGCGCGGGCGGTGTGCCGGGTGACCGCCGTGACCGCCGCCGCCTCGGCTCCGGTGCCGCAGACGTCGGCGATCAGCACCATCCAGCGGCCGTCGGGCAGGGGGGTGACGTCGTAGGTGTCGCCGCCCACGAGGGCGGAGTCCCCGCCCGCGCGGTAGCGGGCCGCCAGCTCCACCCCGGGGATCGTGGGCAGGTGGGAGGGGAGCAGGCTGCGCTGCAGGGTGTCGGCCAGGTCGCGGATCACCGACTCCGCGCGCAGCCGGGCGAGGAACTGGCCGATCTGCCGGCCGGCGTGCCCGAGCACCTCCAGCAGCTCGGGGGGCACGGGCCGGGACTGCGTCGAGAACAGCTCGCAGACGGCGAGCAGCGTGTCGCCGCTCAGGACCGGGAACGCGACGCCGGTGCCGAGCCCGTCGGCCCGGACGACGTCGCGGCGGACCACCCGGGGGTCGGCGGCGAGGTCCTCGGCCACGACCGGGACCCGGTGCAGCCAGGCGCCCCCCGGCAGGCCCTCACCACGGCGGAAGACCCGGCGGGGGGCGTCGGCGGCCAGCGCTGGCACGTCCGCGCCGGGAGCGGCCCAGGTGCCCGCGTGCACGAGCCGGCCGTGCTCGGTGTCGGCCTGCCACAGCAGGGCGGCGTCCCAGTCCAGCTCCGTGCACAGCGTCGGGAGCAGCTGCTGGAAGGCGACGTCGGCGTCGCGCGCCTCGGTCAGCGCCGCCGTCACCCGCAGCGTGGCGGCCAGGTAGCGGCTGACGGCGAACTGCCGCTCGAGGAGGATCGTGGTGCTGGCGTCGCGGAGCACGGCGACCACGAGCGCCTCGTCCGGCGACGCGCCGTCCGCCGGGGTCAGGCGCGACAGGGTGAGGTCGACCGGCACCTCGTGACCGGCTGCGTGGAGCGCCGGCAGCTGCGTGGTCGCGCCGACGAGCTTCCCCTCGCCGGTGGCCCGGTACCGGGAGAAGCCCTCGTTGTGGCCGTGCCGGAGCCGCTCGGGCATGAGCAGCTGCAGCGGCCGGCCGATCAGCGCCGCCGGGTCGTGACCCAGCAACGTCTCGACGGCCGGGCTCACGTACGCGATGCGCCCGTCGCCGTCGGCCACGATCACGGTGTCGGGCAGCGCGGCCAGCAGCGTCGCCGCCGGTACGCCAGAGGTGGACCCGGGCACTCTTCCCCCTGCGTGACGTTCCCCGACGGAACGTAACGGCTCCGTCACGATGAGCCTCTCACAGGTCGGGTGGGGGTGCCGACGCGAGATGTCGACATGTGGTCATGCCGACATTTCGCCATGTCGGCCCCGGGCGGCAGCGGCTCAGAACGCGTAGCGGATGCGCAGCCAGGGGGCGTGCCGGGTGACCAGCTCGCGCAGTCGCGCGACCGCCGCCCGCTTGATCCCGGCGCGGTAGCGCACGTTGTCCTGCCCGTTGGAGCTGCGCTTGGGCTCCTGCAGGTCGGGGCGCCAGAGCAGCTGCTCGGCCGTCGGGTGCCACCCGAGGTTCACCTCGTGCAGGGCCTCGTTGTGGGTCAGCATGATCACCTCGGCGGCGGCCTGCGCCTTGGCCGCCGCGCCGAGCTCGTCGTCCAGCCGCGCCAGGAGCCGACCCCAGTCCTCCTCCCAGCCGGCGTGCAGGACCACGGGCGAGAGGTTCAGGTGCACCTCGTACCCCGCGGCCACGAAGTCGTCGACGGCGGCGATGCGGTCGGCCACCCGGCTGGTGCGCACGTCGAGGACCCGTGCGTCGTCCTCGGGCATCACCGAGAAGCGCACCCGGGTGCGACCGGCCGGGTCGAGGTCGAGCAGCTGCCGGTTCACGTACTTGGTCGCGAAGGACGCCTTCGCCGTCGGCAGGCCGCGGAAGGTGCGCACCAGGTCGGCGACGTTGTCGCTGACCAGCGCGTCCACCGAGCAGTCGCTGTTCTCGCCGATGTCGTAGACCCAGCTCTCCGGGTCGCACTGGTCGGGCTCGGTCTTCGGTCCCTGCCGGGCGACGTGCCGGCGCAGGTGCCCGGCGATCTGGTCGATGTTGGTGAAGACGGTGATCGGGTTGGCGAAGCCCTTGCGCCGGGGCACGTAGCAGTAGGCGCAGGCCATGGCGCAGCCGTTGGCCGTGCCGGGGGCGATGAAGTCCGCGGAGCGGCCGTTGGGCCGGGTGACCAGCCCCTTGCGGACGCCGAGCACCAGCGTCTCGGTCTTCACCCGCACCCAGCGGTCGACGTTCCCGGCGTTGCCGTGCAGCTCGGGGATCTGCCAGTGCGAGGGCACCTCGACCACCTCGGCGTCGGGGAACCGGCCGAGCACCTGGCGGCCACGCGGGGACTCCCTCGCCGCCGGTTCGGCGTAGATGCGGCGGACCTGCAGGAGGTGGTTGGGCGGCATCGGCGCCGGCGGCGGCCCGACCTCGAAGAGCGTGAGCGGCTCGGCGGCTCCCATACCGGGTGCAGCACCCGCGGGGCGGCCGCCATTCCGGTGCGAGACTGCGCGGGTGAGCGCACCGGGCGGCCCCCGCATCGATCTCAACGCCGACCTGGGGGAGGGCTTCGGCGTGTGGCGGCTGGGCGACGACGACGCGTTGCTGGAGGTCGTCAGCAGCGCCAACGTGGCCTGCGGGTTCCACGCCGGGGACCCGGTCACGATGCGTCGCGTGTGCGGTGCCGCCGTGGCCGGGGGCGTGGCCATCGGCGCCCAGGTCTCCTACCGCGACCTGGCCGGGTTCGGCCGGCGCTTCGTCGACGTCGCCCCGGACGAGCTCGCCGCCGACGTCCTCTACCAGCTCGCCGCGCTGGACGGCGTGGCCCGCACGGCCGGGGGGCGGGTCTCCTACCTCAAGCCGCACGGGGCCCTCTACAACGCCGTCGTGCACCACGCGGCGCAGGCCCGCGCCGTCGTCGAGGCGGTCGCCGCCTACGACGCCGGGCTGACCGTGCTGGGGCTGCCGGGCTCGGAGCTGCTGTGCACCGCCGCGGCGGCCGGGCTGCCCACCGTGGCGGAGGGGTTCGCCGACCGCGGCTACGCCCCCGACGGCAGCCTCGTGCCCCGCGGGTCGGTGGGAGCGCTGGTGCACGAGCCGGAGGTGGTCGCCGAGCGCGCGGTCCGCATGGCCGCCGAGGGCAGCGTGGTCGCGGTGGACGGCAGCGTGGTGCCGGTCGAGGTGGGGTCGGTGTGCGTGCACGGGGACACGCCGGGCGCGGTGGAGCTCGCGCGGTCGGTGCGGGCAGCGCTGGAGGGGGCCGGGCTCGCGGTCGCCCCGTTCACCGGGTGAGCGGTCAGTCGCCGGGGCGCAGGTCCTCCATCGAGCGGCGCCCGGAGAGCAGGGCGGCGGCGACCTCGTCCACGGACCGCCCCGACGTGTAGGCCTCGGTCCGGAGCAGGGCCAGCGCCTCCTCCGGATCGATGTCGTGGGCGACGCCCAGCTTGCCCACCGCCTCCCACACCGCCGCCCGCTGCCGCGGTGCCGCGCCGCGCAGCCAGTCCGGTCCCTCCGCCGGCGTCCAGGTCGACCAGACCGCGGCGTCGCTGAGCGCGGAGCTGACCAGCTCGCCCACCGCCACCGCCGCGAAGACGTCGAGCTCCACGACGGCGGCCGACCGCCTGAAGTACAGGTCGAGGGTCCCTTCCCCGGCGGGACCCGGGTGCAGGGGGAGGGCGACGACCGCGCGGAAGGGGGTGCCGCGCAGCAGCAGGTCGGCGAAGACCGGCCACCGGCGTCGCAGGTCGTCCTCGACGGCGAACACCGGCTGGCCGGTGGCCTGGGCCGTCGCGCACGGCCCCTCGCCGACGGTGAACTGCATCCGTTCGGCGCTCGCGGCCGCCGGGTCGCTGGCGCCCAGCGGGAGCCGGCGGCCGGTGCCGTCCACCAGGACCAGGCCGGCACCGTCGACCCGGAGCAGTTCGGCGCACACGCGGCTGAGCCGCAGCGGCAGGGCCTCGGGCCCGGCGAGCGCGGGATCGGACTGCCGCGCCAGAGCGGCGTCGAAGCGCGCCCCGATGGTCATGCCCGATTGTCCATCGGTGTGGCGGTGCGTACATCCCGGCCGGTATGGAGCCCCGTCCGGTCGCCCGGACCGGCCGATTCCGGCGGGGTCACAGGGTTATCTGGTTCTCACGGCCGGTCCGCCACTCGACGAGCACGATGGTGGCGTCGTCCTGCAGCCGGCCCGCCTGGTGGGCCATCACGCTGCGCATCAGCCGGCGGAGCGTCTCCGGCGGGGGGTCGCCGGCCGTCTCGGCGCGGACGACGAAGTCCGCGAGGCGCTCCTCGCCGAAGAAGTCGCCCGCCGGCGATCGCGCCTCGGTGACGCCGTCGGTGTGCAGCAGCACCCGGTCGCCCGGGCGCAGCTGCACCTCGCACGTCCGGGCGGGCCCCTGCTGGAGCCCGAGCGGCAGGTCCGGGCGGCAGCTGCGGGCGGGGATGAGGACGCCGTCGCGCACGACCAGCGGGGAGCCGTGCCCCGCGTTGACCCAGGTGAGCAGGCCGGACTCCAGGTCGAGCCGGGCCAGCAGCGCGGTGGCGAACCGGCTGCCGGGGAACTGCCCGGCGATCGCGGCGTCCATCGCCGCCGACGTCGCGGGAAGGGAGAGCTCGTGCCGGCGGGCCGAGCGGTAGGCGCCGACGGCGACCGTGGTCAGCAACGCAGCGGGCAGACCGTGGCCCACCGCGTCGAGGACCATGAGGTCGGCGACGGGGCCGTTGACGGCGTAGTCGAAGGTGTCCCCGCCGATCTCGTACGCGGGCTCCAGCGCCGCGGAGATGACGATCCGGTCGGTGCCGAAGGTCAGCGGTGGGATCAGGTCCCACTGGATCTCCGCGGCCAGGCTCAGCGGCCGGGTGCGCCGCAGCCGCGCGAACACGTCGCTGTAGGCGTCCCGGGTGACGCAGAGCTCGGCCACCAGTGCGGCGAAGGCGCGGCGTTCCTCGTCCTGCTCCGCGGGAGGCCCCGTGTCGAACAGCAGCTCCAGGACGCCGACCCGCTCGGCGCCGTCGAGCAGGGGGAGCCAGAGGCGCACGGCAGCGTCGTCGCCGGGGCTCGGGGAACGGGTCTCCTCGACCCGGCGAAAGGCGAGGCCGCCGATCGAGCCGTCGACGGACAGCCCGGTGCGCGGCGGAACGTCCTCGCCGGCCACGGGGACCAGGGAGGACTGTTCGTAGTCGGCCAGGTAGATGACGGCCGCGCGGGCGCCGAGGAGCCTCGCGTGCCGGGAGACGACCGAGCCGAGCTCGTCGGCCGTCAGGTGGTGCGACGACCGGAGCAGCGACCGCAGCGGGTCCTGCCCGGAGGCCGTCGTCGAGGTCACGGCGGTCCAGCATTCCACCGGCGTGCGGACCGGGCGAACGGAGTTGCGCGGCGGAGGGGCCGTCACGGGCCCGGGGGATGCCCGATCATGGGCGGGTGGGCGACGGTGGGGGAGCGGTGCGTGCGCTGCCCTACGGCGATCGCGCAGTACTGCTCGAGGTGGCCGACGTCGCCGCGATCCCTGGGCTGCGGGCCGCGCTGCTCGCCGCCCCGCTGGCCGGGCAGGTGGACCTGGTGCCCGCCGCCCGCACCCTGCTCGTCCTGCTCGATCGGCCGGTCACCGACCTCGACGTGACCACCCTGTGCCGACTGGCCCCCGCCGCGCCCGCGGCCGGACCGGCGCGCGCGGCCGTGGTGCTGCCGGTGGTCTTCGACGGACCGGACCTCGCCGAGGTCGCCCGGCTCACCGGGCGGACGGCGGACGCCGTCGTCGCCGCGCTGACCGGCACCGCGCTCACCGTGGCCTTCGGCGGCTTCGCCCCGGGCTTCGGGTACCTGACCGGGCTGCCGGAGGAGCTGCACGTGCCGCGCCGGGCCACCCCGCGCACCCGGGTCCCGGCCGGCTCGGTGGCGCTCGCCGGCCCGTACGCGGGCGTCTACCCGCGTGCCTCGCCCGGGGGCTGGCAGCTGGTCGGGCGCACCGACGCGGTCCTCTTCGACGTCGGGCGCGACCCGCCGGCGCTGCTCGCCCCGGGCACCACGGTCCGCTTCCGGGCGGTGGCCTGAGTGCTCACCGTGCTGACCCCGGGGCCGTTCGCGACCGTGCAGGACGCCGGGCGAATCGGCTGGGCGTCCGTCGGGGTGCCCCGGTCCGGCGCCGCGGACCGGCCGGCGGCGGCGCTGGCCAACCGGCTGGTGGGCAACGCGCCGGCGGCCGCGGTCGTCGAGGCGACGGGCGGGGGGCTGCGGCTCCGCGCCGAGCGCACCCTCCTGGTGGCGGTGACGGGTGCCCCGGTGCCGGTCGTCGTGGACGGGCGCCCGGCGCCGTTCGCCGCTCCCACCACCGTGCGCCCCGGCGCCGTGCTGGGGCTGGGCCCCCCGCGCGCCGGCCTGCGCAGCTACCTCGCGGTGCGGGGCGGCGTCGACGTCTCGCCGGTGCTGGGGTCGCGCAGCACCGACACCCTGTCCGGCCTCGGGCCGGCCGTCCTGACCGCGGGCACGCGGCTGCCGGTCGGCGGGCTGGCGGGGGAGGAGCCGGTCGTCGACGTCGCGCCCGTGGGTGCGCCGTCGGACCGGCCGGTGCTGCGGGTGCTGCCCGGGCCGCGGCGGGACTGGCTCGACGACGCCGCGTGGCCGGCCCTGCTGGGAGCCGGCTGGGCGGTCGGTGCCGACAGCGACCGGGTGGGGTTGCGGCTGGCAGGTCCCCGGCTCGGTCGGGCCCGCGACGGGGAGCTGCCCAGCGAGGGGCTGGTGCCCGGGGCGCTGCAGGTCCCGCCCGACGGCGCCCCGGTGCTGTTCCTCGCCGATCACCCGGTCACCGGTGGCTATCCGGTGCTCGCCGTCGTCGTCACCGCGGACCTGCCCGCCGCCGCCCAGTTGCGGCCCGGGGACGTGGTCCGCTTCCGCGCGGCGCGCTGACCGGCATCAGCTCCCGCGCACCGGCAGCACCGCGGGCCCGTGCGGGCCCGGCACGATGCGGGCGCGGGCGCCGTAGTGCTCCGCCAGCACGGCGGCGGTGAGCACCTCCGCCGGGCTGCCCTCGGCGGCCACCCGCCCCTCGGCGAGGAGGGTGAGCCGGTCGGCGTACTGCCCGGCGAGGGTGAGGTCGTGCAGGGTGCTCACCACGGTGAGCCCGTCCTGCCGCCGCAGCCGGTCCAGCAGGTCGAGCACCTGCTGCGCGTGCCCGAGGTCCAGGGCGGCGGTGGGCTCGTCGAGCAGCAGCACCCGCGGTCGCTGGGCCAACGCCCGCGCGAGGACGGCGCGCTGCTGCTCCCCACCGGAGAGGGTGACGACCGCCCGATCGGCCAGCTCGTCGAGCTCCAGCCGGTCCATCACCTCGGCGACGACCTCGCGATCGACCCGCCGGGGTGCGGCCAGCAGCGGACGGTGCGGGGTGCGGCCGAGCAGGACGTAGTCCCGCGCGCTGACGCCCTCGGGCAGCACCGGCAGCTGCGGCGCGTAGGCCAGCAGGCGGGCCCGGTCGCGGCGCGGCATCCCGGTGAGCGGGACGCCGTCGATGCGCACCTGGCCCTCGTGCGGGTGCAGGCCCAGCACCGAGCGCAGCAGCGTGGACTTGCCCGACCCGTTGGGGCCGATGATGCCCAGCCAGCCGCCGGCCGCCACGGTGAACCGGACACCGACGAGCACCGGGCGCCGTCCGTAGCCGGCGTCGAGGCCCACGACCTCCACGCGCGCGCCGCCGGCCGGGCGCGGGCCGGGTGGTCCTGCGCTCACCGTCGCCGCGCCCCCGCCCACAGCAGGCCCGCGAAGAACGGGGCGCCGACGAAGGCGGTGACCACGCCCAGCGGCAGCTCCGCGGGGGCGAGCACGGTGCGGGCCAGCAGGTCGGCGAGCACCAGGAACGCGCCACCGGCCAGCAGGGAGACCGGGAGCACCCGGGCGTTGGCGCCGCCGACCAGCCGGCGGACGATGTGCGGCACGACCAGCCCGACGAAGCCGATCAGCCCGCTGACCGCGACGGCCGACGCGGTGGCCAGCGACGCGGCGACCACGACCAGCAGCCGCAGCCGGCCGGGGTGCACGCCGAGCGAGCGGGCCTCGTCGTCGCCGACCGCCAGCACGTCCAGGGGGCGGGCGCACAGCAGCAGGGCGACCACCGCCACCCCCAGGTAGGGGAGGACCAGGCCCACCTCGGACCACTGCGCGCCGCCCAGGTGCCCGAGCAGCCAGCCGTAGATCTCCCGCAGGTCGTCCGTGTTCTGCTGCTGCACCAGCGTCTGCGCCGCCGCGAGA
The DNA here is from genome assembly GCF_054050975.1 of Blastococcus sp. SYSU DS0828. NCBI lineage: Bacteria > Bacillati > Actinomycetota > Actinomycetes > Geodermatophilales > Geodermatophilaceae > Blastococcus > Blastococcus sp. SYSU DS0828. The sequence continues at coordinate 13,017 of NZ_JBJHAK010000003.1, forward strand.
AAGGCGGCGACCGCGATGCCCGCCAGCAGCAGCGGCGCGCTCTGCGAGCCGCCGGCCGCGTGACCGAGGGCCAGCGCGCACCCCACACCGACGAGCGCGCCGACGAAGGCGGCCAGCGGGACCACCCCGACCGGGCCGACCTGCTGGCCGGGCGCGTAGGCGAGGACCAGGGTGGCGCCCAGCCCGGCCCCGGCCGCCGCGCCCAGGAGGTAGGGATCGGCGAGCGGGTTGCGGAACACCCCCTGGTACGCGGCGCCGGAGACGGCCAGCCCGGCGCCGACCAGCACCGCGAGCACGACGCGGGGCAGGCGGAGCTCCAGCAGCACCGCTGCGCGGGTCCCCTCCAGGGTGCCGGGGACGTCGAGGCCCACGGGCGCCAGCGCGCGGTCGAGCAGCGTGGCGACGACCGCGCCGGGCGGCAGCGGCACCGCGCCCACCCAGACCCCGGCGAGCGCCGCGGCCACGAGGGCGGCGGTGACGCCGGCTCCGGAGAGGAGTGCGGAGCGCGGTGACCGCACGGCACCCGGCTCCGCCGCGGTGCGGCCGGGCCGGGTGCCGTGGGTGGTGCTCATGCCGCCGGGCTCACTCCTGCAGCGCCCCGGCGACCGCCTCGGCGAAGTCGGCCACGCGCGGACCCCACCGGGAGGCGATGTCGTCGTCGACGGCGAGGACCCGCCCCTCGGTCACCGCGGGCACCGAGCCGAACGCCGGCCGCTGGGCCACCGTCTCGGCGCTCTCGCCGCAGCACTCGGTGTCGGCCAGCACGATCAGCTCGGGCGCCTGGTCGACGACGTACTCGGCCGACAGCTGGGGGTAGCCCCCGGCCTCGGGGGCACCGTCGGCGATGTTCTCCAGGCCGAAGAGGGAGTAGATCCCGCCGATGAACGTCTCGCTCGTCGCGGAGTAGAACGACGGGTCGAGCTCGTGGTAGACGCGCATCCCGGCGACGTCGTCGGGCACGGACGCGACGGCGGCGTCGATCCGGTCCTGCACGTCGGCGACCACCTCGGCCGCCTCGTCGTCGTGCCCGGTCGCCGTCCCGAGGGTCTCCAGCTGCGCGTAGGTGTCGTCGAGGTCCTCGGCGGCCTCGAGCAGCAGGACCGGGACGTCGAGCGTCTCGAGCGCGTCGACGATGCCGTTGATGTCGTTGCTGAGCACCACCAGGTCGGGGTCGTACCCGGCGACGGCCTCGGCGTTGGGCGTGAACGCCGACAGCTCCGTGGTCGGCGCCTCGGCCGGGTGGTCGGAGTTGTCGTCGACGGCCTCCACCTGCTCCCCGGCGCCGATGGCGAAGAGCATCTCGGTGGCCGTCGGCGACAGGGAGACGATGGCCTCCGGCCGCTCGTCGAGGGTCAGCTCGCCGTTGTCGCCGGTGACCGTCACGGGGAAGTCGCCGGCGGCCGTGGTGGGGGCCGCGTCGTCACCGCCGTCCGAGGCCCCACCGCAGGCGGGCAGCGCCAGGACGGGGGCCGCCAGGAGGGCGAGGACGGCGCGCACGGGTCGCCGCGGGGCGCGCGAGGTGCGCGCCGCCCGGGAGGAGGTGCCGAGCAAGGAAGAGCCTCCAGAGGAGGCGGCGGGCGTCGCCCCCGAGCTGACCCGACGCCCGATGCGCGACCCCTGCCGCGGGGGTCGGTTGCACGGCGCAGGGCAGGCGATCTGGCTCGGGCCCGCACGGGGCCATCACAGTTGCGGGACAGCGCCGGGTTCGCACCGGGCTTCGCTGCGGCTGCACCGCCGGCAGACGCCGGCGGGCTGAAAGGTACCAGCGGGCGGGACGCGGACGGCCGGAACCGCGGCGGTCGGCTCACCCGCGGGCGGCGAGCACCTCCGCGTAGACGTCCACGGTCTGCCGGGCGATCGCGGCCCAGCCGAACTCGGCGACGACCCGCTCGCGGCCGGCGGCGCCCATCGCGGCGGCGCGCTGCGGATCGGCGAGCAGCTCGCCGGTGCGCGCGGCCAGGCCGGCGGCGAACCCGGTCGGGTCCGCCTCGTCGTAGGGCACCAGGAGACCGGTGCGGCCGTCGTCGACGACCTCCGGGATGCCGCCCACGGCGCTGGCGACGACGGCGGTGCCGCACGCCGCCGCCTCCAGGTTGACGATGCCCAGCGGCTCGTACACCGACGGGCACACGAAGACCGTGGCACCGGTGATCAGCGGCACCAGCTGCTCGCGCGGCAGCATCGCCTCGATCCACACCACGCCGTCGCGGCGGGACTGCAGCTCGGCGACGGCGTCGGCGACCTGCTGCCGCTCGGCCGGGGTGTCGGCGGCCCCGGCGCACAGCACGAGACCGGCGTCGGCCGGCAGCTGGTCGGCCGCGGCCAGCAGGTGGGCCAGCCCCTTCTGCCGGGTGATCCGGCCGACGAACAGCGCGTACGGCCGGTCGGGGTCCACCCCGAGCCCGCGGACCACCTCCGGGGCGTGCACCGGGCGGTAGGCCTCCGCGTCGACGCCGTTGTGGACGACGTGCACCCGGGCCGGGTCCAGCTCGGGGTAGACGGCGAGCACGTCCTCCCGCATGCCCGCGCTCACCGCGACCACCGCGTCGGCGGCCAGGTAGGCGGTGCGCTCGGCCCAGGAGGACAGCCGGTAGCCGCCGCCCAGCTGCTCGGCCTTCCACGGCCGGCGCGGTTCCAGCGAGTGGGCGGTGACGACGTGCGGCACGCCGTGCACCAGCGCGGCGAGCAGCCCGGCCGTGTTGGCGTACCAGGTGTGGCTGTGCACGAGGTCGGCTCCGGCGAGCGCGGCGGCGATCTCGACGTCGACCCCCAGCGCCTGCAGGGCCCCGTTGGCGTCGGACAACCCGGCGGGCACGGCGTGGGCGGTCGCGTCCGCCCGTGCGCCGCCGAAGCAGTGGACGTCGAGCTGCGGCCCGTCGGGCAGGGCACGCAGCGCCGACACCAGGTGCTCGACGTGCACCCCCGCGCCGCCGTAGACGTCCGGCGGCCACTCTCGCGTGACGATCCCGATGCGCACGCCGTCACCCTAGAAGGACCACCTTTCCCCCCGCGCCTCGCAGGCTCGGCGCGGGCCCCTGAAAGGTGGCCGTTCCAGCGCGTCACCGGGCTCGGCGCGGGCCCCTGAAAGGTGGCCGTTCCAGCGCGTCACCGGGCTCGGCGCGGGACCCAGACGGGTGGCCTCCGTGCGGTTCGTGCTGTGCCCGCGTCGGCCAACGGATACGTTTCTGGCATGCGCGGCGGTCCACGGGTGCTCGGCATCGTCCTGGCGGGCGGTGAGGGGAAGCGGCTGTCTCCGCTGACCCAGGACCGCGCGAAGCCGGCCGTCCCCTTCGGGGGCAACTACCGGCTCATCGACTTCGTCCTCTCCAACCTGGTCAACGGCGACATCCGGCACATCGCCGTCCTCACCCAGTACAAGAGCCACAGCCTGGACCGCCACATCACCCAGACCTGGCGGATGTCCAGCCTGCTCGGCAACTACGTGACACCGGTGCCGGCGCAGCAGCGCCTCGGCCCCCGCTGGTACACCGGCAGCGCCGACGCGATCTTCCAGAGCCTGAACCTCATCTACGACGAGCGCCCGGAGATCGTCGTCGTCTTCGGCGCCGACCACGTCTACCGCATGGACCCGGCGCAGATGATCGACCAGCACCTGCAGACCGGTGCGGGCGTCACCATCGCGGGGCTGCGGGTGCCGCGGCGGGAGGCGACCGAGTTCGGCGTCATCGACTCCGACGCGGCGGGCAAGGTGCGGGGGTTCCTGGAGAAGCCCGCAGAGCCGCCCGGCCTGCCGGACTCGCCCGAGGAGAGCTTCGCCTCCATGGGCAACTACGTCTTCACCACCGACGCCCTGCTCGAGGCGCTGCGCACCGACGCGGAGGACCAGGACTCGGTGCACGACATGGGCGGCTCGATCATGCCCATGCTGGCCGACGCAGGAGAGGCGTGGGTCTACGACTTCTCCACCAACGTGGTGCCCGGCGCGACCGAGCGGGACCAGGGGTACTGGCGCGACGTCGGGACGATCGACTCCTACTACGACGCGCACATGGACCTGGTGTCGGTCTCGCCGGTGTTCAACCTCTACAACGAGCGGTGGCCGATCTACACGCTGCCGCCGCAGCGCCCGCCGGCGAAGTTCGTGCTGGGGGGCCGCGCCGAGGAGTCCATGGTCAGCGCCGGCGCGATCATCGGCGGCGGCTCGGTGCACAACTCCGTGATCTCGCCGGGGGTGCGCGTCGAGCGGGGCGCCCGGGTCGAGGACAGCGTCGTCATGGACGGCGCCTACATCGGGGAGGGTGCGCAGGTCCGGCGGGCGATCCTGGACAAGAACGCCGTCGTGCCCGCGGGTGCGCGGATCGGTTTCGACCACGACCTGGACCTGGAGCGCTACCACGTCAGCGCGGGCGGGATCACCGTGCTCGGCAAGGGCGCCCGCGCCTACCTGTAGGCCCCGTCCGGCGGCTCGCCGCGAGCCTGCGAGTGGTGGGGGGGAACCGAGGTCCTTCTGGGGGTCCTTCCTCGCGTTACCCGCGCTTGGTGGCGACGAGCAGGCCGGTGCCGATCGGCAGGACGGCGGGCAGCAGGGTCTCGTCGTCCCGGATCGTGCGGGCGATCTCCCGCCAGGCCACCGACTGGGGGTCGCGGGCGGTGCGGTCGGCGACCCGGCCGCCCTCGAGCAGCCCGTGGCAGGTCAGCGTGCCGCCGACCCGGACCAGGGCGAGCAGTGCGGGGAGGTGCTCGGCGTACTCCCGGGGCGGGCCGGCGCAGCACACCATGTCGTAGCCGCCGGGCGAGAGCCGGGGGAGGACCTCCCCGGGGGTGCCGAAGATCAGCCGTGCCCGGCTGGCCGGCACGCGGGCCTCGGCGAGGGCGGCACGTGCCGCGCGCAGCTGCTCGGGATCGCCGTCCAGCGCGGTCAGCACCCCGTCGGACCGCATCCCGCGCAGCAGCCACAGCGCGGCCAGCCCCCCGCCGCTGCCGATCGAGACCACCGAGCGGGCAGCGCTCGTGGCGGCGAGGACGGCCAGGGTGGCGCCCACCGGGGGCTCCACCGGGCCAGTCCCGGGTAGGAACTGCGCGCGGCGCCGGGCGGCCACCATCTCGGGGGACTCGGCGGCGAAGCGGTCGGCGTAGGCGGCGCCCGGGTCGGTGCCGCCTCCGGGCGGCGGCTGATCGGCGCTCATCACCGGCCGAGGGTAGTTGCCCGCACCGCCGCCGCCGCGTGCGCGGGCGCACCTGTGCGTCTGCTGGGAGTCCCGGTGCGCGGGAACACGGGTGTGCCGATCGACCGTTGACCAGGACGTGCGATTCACGCGTGCCGCGTCCGGTCCCGCCGACGCCGGGGAGGTCGCGGGCGGCCCCGTCTGCGATCCTGGTGGCGTGCCCGAGGCCACCGCCCCGCAGTCCGCCGCTCCCGCGGAGCAGCCGGGCTGGGTGGCGCCGTCCTGGGAGCAGGTCGTCCGCGACCACTCCGCCCGGGTGTACCGGCTGGCCTACCGCCTGTCGGGCAACCCCCAGGACGCCGAGGACCTGACGCAGGAGACCTTCGTCCGGGTGTTCCGCTCGCTGGCCGACTACTCGCCGGGCACCTTCGAGGGCTGGCTGCACCGGATCACCACGAACCTGTTCCTCGACATGGTCCGGCGTCGGCAGCGGATCCGCTTCGACGCGCTGCCCGACGACACCGAGCGCCTGCCCGGCCGCGCGCCGAGCCCGGAGCAGGTGTACGCCGACACCCACCTCGACCCCCAGGTGCAGGCGGCGCTCGACGCGCTGTCCCCGGAGTTCCGGGTGGCCGTCGTGCTGTGCGACATCGAGGGGCTGACCTACGAGGAGATCGCCGCCACGCTGGGCATCAAGCTCGGCACCGTGCGCAGCCGCATCCACCGGGGGCGGGTGCAGCTGCGCGAGGCGCTGGCGCACCTGGCCCCGCGCCGGGCGGGCGTCCCGGGGGAGGTGGGGGCATGAGCATCCCGGAGAGCCACCTGGCGCAGGAGGCGATCGCCGCACTGGTCGACGGCGAGCTCTCCGCCGGGCCCGCCGGTCGGGCGGCCCGCCACCTCACCGCCTGCGCCTCCTGCCGGATGGCCGTGGCCGCGCAGCGCGAGGCCAAGGAGGCCCTCCACGGCTCCGCCGACGTGGCCATGCCCGGTGATCTGCTGTCCCGGCTCCGCGCCATCCCCTTCACCGCCGAGGTACCGGGGGCCGGTGCCGGCACCGGGGGGCTGAGCGCCTCGGCCGGGGAGCTGACGGTCACGGGCAGCACCGGCGCCTTCTCCGTCGACCTCACCGAAGGGGCGCACCGGCGCACGTCGTCCGACCACCGCTGGTTCCGCCGCGGCGTCGCCGGGACGATCGTCGGCCTGGGCGCCGGGGTGACGGCGCTGGCGCTCACCCTGCCGCCCGACGGCGGCCGCGCGCCCGCGGCCGATCCGGTGCGGCCCGAGCAGCACACCGAGGTCGCGCCGCCGGTGCTGCGGACGGTGACCATCGGCACCGTCGGCGGCCTCGGCTCCCCGGGCGGGACCCCCTGAGCAGCACGCGGCGCGACGCCCCGGAGGACGGCGACGCCGCCGCCTACGCGCGGCCCGAGGGCCAGGCCGGCGCCTTCGACGAGACGACGGCCCCCCGGGTGGCGCCCGGCCCGGTCCGCGCCCCCCAGCCCAGCCCCGCGCAGGCCACGGCCTTCGGACGCCCGGAGCGGGTGACGGGCAGCTTCGCCGGCGACCGCCCGACCCTCCCGCCGCGCCCGGTGCCGCCCCCACCGCCCGAGGCGCTGCTGCGCGCCTTCGGCCCACCCGCTCCGGGGCGGGGCGGCCTGCAGGAGCCGCCGGATGGCCGCCCCGGACGGCGGCGCACCGCCACCGGCCCGTGGTGGAAGGCCGACGCGCGTGAGGACCCCTGGCGCGACCCGTCGTCCCCCGCCGCGCTGGGCGCTCCCGCCGTGTACGACGAGGACCGCCAGCCCGGCCCCGTCGTCGTGGACGCCCGCGGCCGCCGCAAGGTGCGGCTGCGGGACCTCTCGATCCGCCTGACCACGCTCGCCGTGCTCGGCCTGCTGGTCGTCGGCCTCGTCGGCGGCGGCGTCGGCTGGTACCTCACCCGCACCGCGGACGAGACGCCCCTCCACACCCCGGGCACCACCCTCACACAGGTCGATCCGGGCGGGCCCCGCGAGCAGGGGTCGGTGTCGGGCATCGCCGAGGCGGTGATCCCGGCGGTCGTCTCGATCGAGGTGCGCGTCGGCCAGGCCGGTGCCACCGGTTCCGGGGTCGTGATCGACGGCGAGAACGGCTACATCGTCACGAACAACCACGTCATCTCCGGCGCCGACGACGTCGAGGGCGCCGAGATCCGGGCGGTCTTCTCCGACGGCAGCGGATCCGCCGCGCGCATCGTGGGCCGAGACCCGGCCAGCGACCTCGCCGTCGTCAAGGTGGAGAAGCCCGGTCTGGTGACGGCCGCGCTGGGCCGGTCCGGCGACGTCGTGGTCGGCGACCCGGTGGTGGCGATCGGCTCGCCGCTGGGGCTGGCGGGCACCGTCACCAGCGGGATCGTCAGCGCGCTGGACCGCCCGGTACGGCTCTCCGGCGAGGGCACCGACACCAATGCGGTGATCAGCGCGGTGCAGACCGACGCCCCGATCAACCCGGGCAACTCCGGTGGGGCGCTGGTCGACGGGAGCGGGGCGCTCGTCGGCATCAACACCGCGATCGCCTCGACCGGCGCCGGTGGGTCGATCGGCCTCGGTTTCGCGATCCCGGTGGACACGGTGAAGCGGATCACCGAGCAGCTCATCGCCACCGGCTCGGCCGTGCACGCCACGCTCGGCGTCAACGCCCGGTCGGTCACCGACGGCACGCGCGACGGCGCCCTGGTCGTCAACGTCGAGCCGGGCAGCCCCGCGGCCGAGGCCGGCATCCGCGAGCAGGACGTCATCATCGCCGTCGGGGACACGCCGGTCGGCAGCTCCGAGGAGCTGGCCGTCGCCGTCGACGCCCGGCAGCCGGGGGACGTCGTGACCGTCGAGCTCGTGCGCGGCGGGAGCTCGCGCACGGTCGAGGTGACGCTCGCCGCCGCATAGGCCCGGCGGCGGCTACGCTGACCCCCGGTAGCGCTGGCGGCCGGAGGAACAGGGAGCACGGTGTTCGACTCGATCGGCTGGGGCGAGATCTTCGTGCTGGCGCTCGCCGCCCTGTTCATCTTCGGGCCGGAGCGGCTGCCCGACCTGGCGCGCGAGGCCGCCGCCGGGCTCAAGCGGTTGCGCAGTGCGGTCACCGGCATGCGCACCCAGGTCAACGACTCCCTCGGCGACGACTTCGCGGAGCTGCGGGACCTCGACCTGCGCAAGTACCACCCGCGGACGTTCATCCGCGAGCAGCTGCTGGGTGACGACGACGACGCCCGGGTACCCGCCGCCACGGCGAACGGGGCGACGGCCGCCACGGTGGTCGCCGCGCAGCTGCGCGACCGCAGCGTCCCGCCGCCGTTCGACATCGACGCGACCTGACCCCCTGAGCCGGGCGCCGCGACACGACCCCTGATCACGACTCTGGGGGTGCTCCTCCCGCTGGTGGAGTCCTGAAGGACGCCGACAGCGGGAGGAACACCCCCAGAGCGGGCGGCTCAGCTCAGTGCTTGACGGGGGTGAGCCCGAGGCTCATCCCGGAGAGCCCGCGCTGGCGGACGGCGAGCCCGTCGGCAATCTTCTCCAGCGCCTTGGCGGCCGGGGTCTCGGGGTCGGCGAGGACGATCGGCGCACCGGCGTCGCCGGCCTCCCGGAGCCGGGTGTCCAGCGGGATCTGACCCAGCAGCGGGACGCGCGCACCGAGGGTGCGGGTGAGCGCGTCGCTGACCGTCTGCCCGCCGCCGGAGCCGAAGACCTCGACGCGCGAGCCGTCGGGGAGCTCCATCCAGCTCATGTTCTCGATGACGCCGACGACCTGCTGGTGGGTCTGCGTGGCGATCGCACCGGCGCGCTCGGCCACCTCGGCCGCGGCCAGCTGCGGGGTGGTGACGACGAGGATCTCGGCGTTGGGCAGCAGCTGCGCGATGGAGATCGCGACGTCACCGGTGCCCGGGGGGAGGTCCAGCAGCAGGACGTCGAGGTCGCCCCACCACACGTCGGCGAGGAACTGCTGCAGCGCGCGGTGCAGCATCGGCCCGCGCCACACGACCGGCGTGTTGCCGGGGGTGAACATGCCGATCGAGATGACCTTCACGCCCATCGACTGCGGCGGCATGATCATGTTGTCGACCTGGGTGGGCTTGTCGTCGACGCCGAGCATGCGCGGCACGGAGTGGCCGTAGATGTCGGCGTCCACGACACCGACCGACAGCCCGCGCTTGGCCAGGGCCGCGGCGAGGTTCACGGTGACGCTGGACTTGCCGACGCCGCCCTTGCCCGAGGCGACGGCGTAGACGCGGGTGAGCGAGCCGGGCTGGGCGAAGGGGATCACCGGGTCCGCGGCGTCGGTGCCGCGCACGGTCTTGCGCAGCTCGGCGCGCTGCTCGTCGCTCATCACGTCGAGGGCGACCTGCACCGAGGTCACGCCGGGGACGGCGCCGACGGCGGCGGTGACCCGGTTGGTGATCGTCTCCCGCATCGGGCAGCCGGCGACGGTCAGGTACACCTCGACGTCGACCGAGCCGTCGGGCCCGATCCGCACGTCCTTGACCATGCCGAGCTCGGTGAGCGGGCGGTTGATCTCCGGGTCCTGGACGGTGGCCAGAGCGGCGTTGACGGCGTCGAGCGCCGGGGTGCCGGTCAGCTGGTCGGACATGGTGTTCGTCTGTCTCCTTCGACGGGGGACCGGCGTCCGGCGGTCTGCGGCCAGAAGCGGCGACCTGCGCGATCGGTCGCCTGCCACTGTACGGCGGGTGGCGGCCCGGCCTGCCCGGCGGAGGGTGATCTACCGCGCAGCCGGCCGCGTCCTAGGGTCGGGGTCGTGCCGGCCGACCGCTCCCAGACCCTGCGCGACGCCGTGGGGCTGGGCCTCGCGGTCGGGCTGTACGGCATCGCCTTCGGAGCCGCCGCCGACGCGGCCGGGCTGGACGTCTGGCAGGCGATGACCCTCTCGGCGCTGATGTTCACCGGCGCGTCGCAGTTCGCGCTCGTCGGCGTCCTGGGGGCCGGCGGGAGTGCGGCGGCGGCCGCGGGCAGCGCGCTGCTGCTCGGCACGCGCAACACCGTCTACGGCGTCCGCATGGCCCCGCTGCTGGCGCCCCGGGGACCGGCCCGGCGGGCCGGTGCGGCGCACTGGGTGATCGACGAGACGACGGCGATGGCCGTGGCCGCGCCCGACCGCGAGCTGGGCCGGCTGGCGTTCTGGGCCACCGGCGCCACCATCTACCTCGGCTGGAACGTCACGACGCTGATCGGCGTGCTCGGCGCCTCGGAGCTCGGCGGGGCGGCGGAGGCGGCGCTGGACGCCGTCGTCCCCGCGGCCTTCCTCGCGCTGCTGTGGCCCCGGCTGCGCGCGGGCTTCCCGGAGGCGCAGGTCCAGCGCCGCGTCGCCCTCGGGGGAGCGGTGGTGGCGCTGGCCCTGACGCCGTTCGTGCCCGCCGGCGTGCAGGTCGTCGCCGCGGTGGTGGCGGTCGCGCTCGCCGGCCGGCCGCGGTCGGAGGTCCGCCCGGCATGAGCGCTACCGCGGTGTGGACGGCGGTCCTGGTGGCCTCGGCCGGCTGCTACCTGCTGAAGCTGGCCGGCCTGTCGGTGCCGGCGGCGTGGGTGGAGCAGCCGTGGGTCGCGCGGGTCGTCGACTTCGTGCCCGCCGCGCTGCTGGCCGCCCTCGTGGTGGTGCAGGCCCTCACCAGCGGCGACCGGCTCGTGCTCGACGGGCGGCTGGCCGGGCTGGCCGTCGCTGCCCTGGCCCTGGCGCTGCGGGCGCCGTTCATCGTGGTGCTGGTGCTCGCGGGGGCGGCCGGGGCGCTCGTGCACGTCGTCACCGGCTGACCGGTACCGCGGCGCGCCGGAACCGCAGCTCACCCGCCCCTCGGCCAGGATCGCGGGGTGACAGAGGTGACCGAGGCTGCGACGCCGGGGCGGGCGGCCGCCCGGCGGGAGGCGTTCCTGCGGCTCGCCGGTCTCGCCGTCCTGGGCGGGGTCGCCGGCGTGGCGGCCAAGCTCGGCGACGAGTCGGGGTGGCGGTGGGCCGCCGATCTCGGCACCTACCCGGCGGCCTGGGTGCTCGTGGTGGCGCTGATCGGGCGGTTCGCGCCCGGCGTCGCGTCGGCCGCGGTCCGTGCGGCCGTCTTCTTCGCCGCGATGACCGCCGCCTACTACGGCTGGGCGGTCCTCGTGCTCGGCTTCGGCTACGACCCCGGGCTGATCGCCGCCTGGCTGCTGCTCGCGGCCACCGCGGTGGCGGTGTTCGCGGCGGTCTGCTGGTGGGCCTCCCGCCGGCCGGGTCCGCTGGCCGGGGCGCTGCTCGCGCTGGCCGCGGGGACGGCCCTGGCGAACGGCGCGCTCCGCGGCTTCTGGCTGGATCGGACGGGCAGCGACGTGGTGCTGCACCCGGTGCAGGCGGTCGTGGAGGTCGTCGTCGTCCTGGTCGTCGTCCTGCTGCTGCCCCGCCGGCGCAGCACCCGGCTGTGGGCGCTGGGACTGCTGCTCCCCATGGCCTGGCTGGCGCAGGAGCTGCTCGACCGCCTGTACGGGACCGGCCTCGTCCGCTGACCGGCGGCACGGGGTCGCCCGGGGATTGGGGGGCCGATCGGGGGGCACGGCAGCGGGTGCCCGACCCCGACGATCGGAGGGACCCCGTGCAGTACCGCGAGATCACCACCCCGGGAACGAGTGCGGAACGCGAGCGCACCTACGTCGTGATCCTCGACGAGGGGGACGAGGCGGTGGCGGCGCTGACCTCGTTCGCCCGGGAGGAGCGGCTCTCCGCCGCCCAGGTCACCGCCGTCGGCGCGTTCCGGCGCGCGGTGGTCGGCTGGTTCGACCGGCAGACCAGCGACTACCGGCGGGTCACCGTCGGCCAGCAGTGCGAGGTGCTCTCGCTGATCGGCGACGTCGCCCTGGGCACCGACGGGAACCCGGCGCTGCACCTGCACGCCGTCCTCGGCCTGCCCGACGCCACCACGCGCGGCGGCCACCTGCTCGAGGGCGAGGTGTGGCCCACGCTGGAGGTGGTGGTCCGGGAGAGCCCGGCGCAGCTGCGCAAGACCATGCGCCCGGAGATCGGGCTGGCGCTGATCGACCTGGACCGCGCCGAGCACTGAGCGGGCTCAGGCGACCGGGTCGCGCTTCCGCTTGCCCTTCTTGTCGCGCCGCTCCCGGTCCTCGCCCTCGTCCGGCACCAGCCGGTTGAGCTCGCCGCGGATGAAGTCCCGGGTGGCCAGCTCGCCGACGGCCACGCGGAGCGCGGCCAGCTCGCGGGCCAGGTACTCGGTGTCGGCGCGGTTCTGCGCCGCCCGGGCGCGGTCCTCCTCGGCCTGCACGCGATCGCGGTCGGCCTGCCGGTTCTGCGCCAGCAGGATGAGCGGGGCGGCGTACGCGGCCTGGGTCGAGAACGCCAGGTTGAGCAGGATGAACGGGTACGGGTCCCAGCGCAGCTGGACGGCGAAAACGTTCAGCGAGATCCAGACGACGACGAGGATCGTCTGGACGGCCAGGAATCGCCCCGTCCCCAGGAAGCGTGCGATGCCCTCGGCGAACTGCCCGACCGCGTCGGGGTTGAGCCGCAGGAAGCTGCCGAACCGGCGGGCGCCGCCGCGCGGGACGTCCAGCCGGGGCGTGTCAGCCACGGCGCGCCCGCTCCCGCCAGTCATCGGGCAGCAGGTGGTCGAGGACGTCGTCGACGCTCACCGCGCCGACCAGCCGGCCCTGCGCGTCGACCACCGGCGCGGCGACCAGGTTGTAGGTGGCGAAGTAGCGGGTGACCTCGGCGAGCGGCGCCTCCGGCTTGAGCGGCTCCAGGTCGTCGAGCACGCCGCTCACCAGGGTCGAGGGTGGCTCGCGCAGCAGCCGCTGGATGTGCGCGAGCCCCAGGTACCGCCCGGTCGGCGTGGCCGACGGCGGGCGGCAGACGTACACCTGGCTGGCCAGCGAGGGGGTGATCTCCTCCTGCCGCACCCGGGCCAGCGCCTCGGCGACGGTGGCGTCGGGGGAGAGGATGACCGGCTCGCTGGTCATGATCCCGCCGGCGGTGTCCTCCGAGTACTTGAGCAGCTGGCGCACCGACTCGGCCTCGTCGGGCTCCATCAGCTCGAGCAGCCGGTCGCGGTCGACGTGGTGCAGCTCGGAGAGCAGGTCCGCGGCGTCGTCGGGGTCCATCTCCTCCAGGACGTCGGCCGCGCGGCCCTCCTCCAGCGTGCCGAGGATGGTGATCTGCTCGGCCTCGGGGAGCTCGCCCAGGACGTCGGCCAGCCGCACGTCGTCCATGGCCTCGGCGACCTCGTGCCGGCGTTTGATCGGGAGCTCCTGGAGCGCGTGCGCCATGTCCGCTGCGTTCAGCTCCCGGTAGGTGGCGATCAGCGTCTCGGCGCCCTGCCCGGCCGGCGAGAGCGCCAGCCCGGTGACCTCGCCCCACTCGAGCTGGTGCAGCTGCCCGCGCCGGCCGATGCGACCGGGCTCCTGGACGGCGACCCGGGACAGCAGCCAGTCGCCGGTGCGGGTCTGCTCCATGCCGGCGTCGACGACCGTGGCCGGGCGGCCGGACTCGTTGATCGTCACCTGCCGGTCGAGCAGCTCGCCGAGCACGAGGGTCTCGCCGCCCCGCTGCTCGAACCGCTTGAGGTTGAGGGTGCCCGACGCGAGCATCACCGCTCCCGGGTCCAGCGCCGTCACCCGGCCCATCGGCACGAAGATCCGCCGCCGGGCGACCACCTCGACCACGAGGCCGAGGACGCGGGGGCAGGCGGTGCCCACCCGGAGCCCGACGACGACGTCGCGGACCTTCCCGACCCGGTCGCCGTTGGGGTCGAAGACGGTCAGCCCGGCAAGCCGGGAGACGTACGCCCTGGTCGCCGTCGTCACGGATCGGAAGGCTACCGTCGGCGCCGTGACTGCCCCGGTTGCGCTGGAGTACGAGGTCGTCGACGTGTTCGCCCCGCGGGCGTTCGCCGGGAACCCGCTGGCGGTGGTCTTCGCCGCCGACGAGCTCACGACGCAGCAGTGCCAGGCCCTGGCGAACGAGTTCCAGCTCTCGGAGACGTCGTTCCTGTGCGCCCCCACGGAGCCCGGCGCCGACTACCGGGTGCGGATCTTCACGCCCTACGCCGAGCTGCCCTTCGCGGGCCATCCGAGCGTCGGCGCGGCGCACACCCTGGTCCGCACCGGGCGGCTGCCGGCGGGGACGCTGCGCCAGGAGTGCGGTGCCGGGGTGCTCGACGTGGTGGTCGACGACGGCGGCGCGACCCTCTCCGGTGGCCGGCCGACGCTCCAGGACGGACCCGCGCCGGCTGTGCTGGCCGCTGCGCTCGGGCTGGACGAGGCCGACGTCACCGGGGTTCCCTCGGACGTCGCCGGCTGCGGCCTGCCCTTCGGCTACCTGTCCGTGTGCCCCGACGCCGTCGACCGGGCCGACCCCGACCGGGCCGCGCTCGCCGGGCTCGACGTCGGTGAGGGCGTGTCGGTGCTCTCCTGGGACGGCGCGACCGCGACCGCCCGCGCGCGTGTCTTCGCCCGCGACCTGAACTGGGGCGAGGACCCGGCCACCGGCTCCGCCGCGCTGGGCGCGGGGGTGTGGCTGGTCGAGAGCGGTCTGGTGGCCGGGGAGGGGACGACGTCGTTCACCGTGCGGCAGGGCGAGCGGATGGGGCGCCCCTCGGTCCTCGGGTGCACCGTCACCGCGGCCGGCGGGCGGGCGGTCGCGACCACCGTGCGCGGTGCCGTCGTCCCGGTGGCGAGCGGTCGGATCCGGGTGCCGTCCTGGTGAAGGGCACTCCTGCCCCCCGCCACTCGCCCGCTCGCGGCGGGGCGCTGCGGGAGGGCCACGCGTCCTCCGCCTGGGCGCTGCACCGACCCGGGAGCCGGGACGTGGGCCTGCTCTCCCTCGCGGTCGTGGGGGTCTCGCTGTCGGCGCCGCTGACCGCGATGGTCACCGCGCCGATGCTGGCGCTGGCGTTCTGGCGCAACGCAGCGGGCGCGGCCGCGCTCGTGCCCGTGCTGCTCACCCGCGAGCGGGCCACGCTGGCCGGCCTGCGGGCGCGGGACCTGCGCAGCTCGGTGGTCGCGGGGCTCTTCCTCGCGGCGCACTTCGCCGCGTGGCTGCCGAGCCTGTCGATGACGACGGTGGCCGCCTCGGTCGCGCTGGTCACCACCACGCCGATCTGGACGGCGCTCGCGGCCCGGATCTCGGGGGTGCGGCTGCCGGCCGCGGTCTGGTGGGGCCTGCTCCTCGCGTTCGCCGGCGTCGTGCTGATCGTGGGCGTGGACGTCACGGTGAGCGCCGAGGCGCTCGCGGGCGATGCGCTGGCCCTGCTCGGGGCGATCTGCGCCGGCGGGTACGTCCTGGCCGGGGCGCGCGCCCGGCGGCGGCTGGCGACCTCGGCCTACGCCGTCGTCTGCTACTCCGTGTGCGCCGTGGTGATCGCGGTGGCGGCGCTGCTCGTCGACGCGCCGCTGGGCGGGTTCGAGGCCCGGGACTGGTGGCTGATCGCGGGCATCACCGTCTCCGCGCAGCTGTTCGGGCACACGCTGCTCAACCTGGTGCTCTCGTCGGTGGGCCCGACCGTGGTGAGCCTCGCCGTCCTGCTCGAGGTGCCCGGCGCGCTGCTGTTCGCGCTCGTCCTCCTCGGCCAGGTGCCGCCGCTGCTGGCGCTGCCCGGGGTCGTACTGGTGGTGGCCGGGGTGGCGCTGGTGGTGCGGGCCGGACGTCCGGCGACCCTGGTCGAGCCCGCCACCTGAGCAAGGACCCCCAGAAGGACCTCGGTCCCCCTGCCACTCGCAGGCTCGCGGCGGGACCCGGCACCGAGGCCTCCCGACCACTCGCAGGCTCGTGGCGGGCCCCTGCGACGGGGCCGACGGCCGATGATCAACGCGGCAGCGCGGGCGTGCGACGCCGTCGCTACCCTCCGGTAGCCGAACTTTCCGACCCACACGCGGAGGCACCGTGGCCGAGCTCCGATCCCGTCGTTCCAACCTGGCCGTCCCGGGCAGCAACCCCCGGTTCCTGGAGAAGGCCAAGGGCCTCCCCGCCGACCAGGTGTTCCTCGACCTGGAGGACGCGTGCGCGCCGCTGGCCAAGCCCGGCGCCCGCAAGAACATCGTCGCGGCGCTGAACGAGGGCGGCTGGGGCGACAAGATCCGCACCGTCCGGGTCAACGACTGGACGACGGAGTGGACCTACCGCGACGTCATCGAGGTCGTCGAGGGCGCCGGCGCCAACCTCGACTGCATCATGCTGCCGAAGGTCGTCGACGCCGCCCAGGTGCGCGCGCTGGACATCCTGCTCACCCAGATCGAGAAGACCAACGGGCTGCCCGTCGGGCGCATCGGCATCGAGGCGCAGATCGAGACGGCGCAGGGCCTGATCAACGTCAACGACATCGCGTTCGCCAGCGAGCGCATCGAGACGATCATCTTCGGCCCGGCCGACTTCATGGCCAGCATCAACATGAAGTCGCTGGTGGTCGGCGCCCTGCACCCGGACTACCCGGGTGACCCCTTCCACTACATCCTCATGCAGATCCTCATGGCCGCCCGCGCCCGTGGCGTGCAGGCCATCGACGGCCCGTTCCTGCAGGTGCGCGACGTGCCGGCGTTCGAGGAGGTCGCGAAGCGGTCGGCCGTCCTCGGCTTCGACGGCAAGTGGGTGCTGCACCCCGGCCAGATCGACGCCGCCAACGAGATCTACGCGCCGTCGCAGGAGGACTACGACCACGCCGAGCTGATCCTCGACGCCTACGACTGGTACACGTCGGAGGCCGGCGGCAAGAAGGGCTCGGCGATGCTCGGCGACGAGATGATCGACGAGGCCAGCCGCAAGATGGCGCTGGTCATCGCCGGCAAGGGCCGCGCCGCGGGCATGTCCCGGACGTCGTCCTTCACGCCCCCCGAGGACTGAGACGCCACGACGCGGCGGCTCCGGAGCGGTCCGGGGCCGCCGTTCGTCGTTCCCGCTACCTCCGCCAGAACAGGTGGTGGGTCACGCCGCTCGGGCTCGGCACGACGTCGCGGTGGAAGCGGTCGAGCAGCTCGTCCGGCGACTCCCACAGCCGGACGCCGGAGCCGAGCTGCACCGGCGAGACGGCCACGTGCAGGGTGTCGACGAGGTCGGCGGCGAGGAACTCCCGGATGACGGTGGCGCCGCCACCGAGCCGCACGTCCTTGCCCTGGGCGGCCGCACGCGCCTGCGCGAGCACCGTCCCGGGGTCGGCGTCCACGAAGTGGAACGTGGTGTCCGAGAGCGTGAACGAGGGACGGACGTGGTGGGTCATCACGAACACGGGCGTGTGGAACGGCGGTTCGGCGCCCCACCAGCCCTGCCAGTCGAGGTCGCGCCACGGCCCGCGGTGCGGGCTGAACTTGTTGCGGCCCATGATCTCCGCGCCGATGCCGTGGGCGAAGTCGCGGGTGAAGTAGTCGTCGAGCCCGCGGCTGCCCCCGGGTTCGGAGCGGTTCGGGAAGCTCGCCGTGGCGAGGGCCCAGGCCATCAGCTCGCCGGGGTCGGCGTGGCCGAACGGCCGCTCGAGGCTCTGCCCCTCGCCGGCGCCGAAGCCGTCGCTGGAGACCGTGAAGTTCTGCACCCTGAGCAGTTGAGCCACCGTTGCCCCTCTCGTCGTCGGTGGAGGGGGGACCGCTGGAGCGCCCGGAACTCATCGCCGCCAACGGCGAGCGGCGATCAGGGGCCGAAGCCGGTGCTGGTCAGCGCCGCGAACGCGACGATCCAGAGCACGATCATGAGCACGAAGAAGCCGGTGACCAGGCCGCCGACGATGATCCCGGCCAGCGCCAGGCCGGCCCCCTCCTCGCCGGTCTCGCGGATCTGCCGGCGGGCGATGATGCCGAGCACCAGCCCGACGGGCGCGAAGACGAACGCCATGACCAGGGCGAGGATCGCCAGGGTGTTCGTCGGCCGGCCCCACTGCGGCGGGCCGTACCCGGGCGGGGGGCCGTAGCCGGGCGGACCGTGGGGCTGCCCGTAGCCGGGGGGCGGGCCGTATCCCGGCGGTGGGCCGTAGCCGTCCTGCGGCGGGTCGTCACGGTAGGTCACCGCCGCACGCTAGCCCGCCTCGGTTTCCTCCGGCTCGACCACCGCGCCCTCGCCCGGCATCCCCCGCTCCCGGCTCCGCGGCGCTCCGCCGCGCGGCCACTCCCGGAAGCGGGTGAACGCGATCGGGAGCCCGCGGGCGACGGTCAGGTCGGCGCTGTCCATGGCCTGCAGGTGCAGGTGCGGCTGGGTCGAGTTGCCGGAGTTGCCGCACCCGGCCAGGTGCTGTCCGGGGTGGACCGCATCACCCACCGAGACGCGGAGCGAACCGGATCGCAGGTGGGCCAGCGCGACGAACCGGCCGGACGCCGGCAGCTCGATGACGACGTGGTTGCCCGCCACGGCGGGAACCCCCTGGCGCAGTCGCCCGGCCTGGCCCAGCGCGTAGCCGAGCAGGGCGAGCTGGGAGCGGCGCGCCCCGTGGTCGGGCTCGCCGTCGTGCACGTGGACGACGACGCCACCGGCCGGGGCGAGGACCGGCCGGTCGAAACCCACGAAGCGCTCCGGCGGTTCGACGGCCAGGAGCGTGCGCCAGTCGCGGGTAGCGGCCGTCCGGTGCCGGTCGTCGACGGGGACGAAGTCGACGGCGTACCGCTCGCCGAGCACGTCCACGCCGTGGGACGGCACCCGCCGCGCCGGGCTGTTCTGCGTCAGCCAGCGGCCGCGGAACGGCAGGGCGAGCTCCACCTCGGGCGGTCCGCCCACCGGCGCCGATGCCTCGCGCATGCCGCCGAGCCTAGGGGCCGGGGCGGGTCGCGCGCGCCGGTCCGCCGCGCGCGGGAGTGACCGAGCGCACGCAGAGCCCGGGGACCGGGTGCCCCATACTCACCGGTAACCCGGACACCGGAGTCCCCGAGGAGCGAACCTGTGACCCGCTTGGCCCAGACCGCTGATCTGACCGACATCCAGCGCGAGATCCTGTCGACGGTCAGGAGCTTCGTCGACCGCGAGATCATCCCGAACGCGCAGGAGCTCGAGCACGGCGACGTCTACCCGCAGGAGATCGTCGACGGGCTCAAGGAGCTGGGCATCTTCGGGCTGATGATCCCCGAGGAGTACGGCGGCCTCGGCGAGTCGCTGCTCACCTACGCGCTGGTGGTCGAGGAGATCGCCCGCGGCTGGATGAGCGTCTCCGGCGTCATCAACACCCACTTCATCGTGGCGTACATGCTCAAGCAGCACGGCACGCAGGAGCAGAAGGAGTACTACCTGCCCCGCATGGCCACCGGCGAGGTGCGCGGCGCCTTCTCGATGTCCGAGCCGGGGCTGGGCTCCGACGTCGCCGGCATCCGCACCAAGGCCGTGAAGCAGGCCGACGGCGGCTACGTCATCGACGGCCAGAAGATGTGGCTGACCAACGGCGGCAGCTCCACCCTGGTCGCGGCGCTGGTGCGCACCGACGAGGGCGCCGAGAAGGCCCACCAGAACCTGACGACGTTCCTGGTCGAGAAGCCGGCCGGGTTCGGCGAGGTCAAGCCCGGGCTCACCATCCCCGGCAAGATCGACAAGATGGGCTACAAGGGTGTCGACACCACCGAGCTGGTGTTCGACGGCTACCGGGCGGAGGCCACCGACATCCTCGGCGGCGAGCCGGGCCGTGGCTTCGCCCAGATGATGGACGGCGTCGAGGTCGGCCGGGTCAACGTCGCCGCCCGCGCCTGCGGCATCTCGATCCGGGCCTTCGAGCTCGCCGTCGCCTACGCCCAGCAGCGGGAGACCTTCGGCAAGCCGATCGCGCAGCACCAGGCGATCGCCTTCCAGCTGGCCGAGATGGCCACCAAGGTCGAGGCCGCGCACCTGATGATGGTCAACGCCGCCCGCCTCAAGGACGCCGGCAAGCGCAACGACGTCGAGGCCGGCATGGCCAAGCTGATCGCCAGCGAGTACTGCGCCGAGGTCACCACGCAGTCCTTCCGCATCCACGGCGGCTACGGCTACTCCAAGGAGTACGAGATCGAGCGCCTCATGCGGGAGGCGCCGTTCCTGCTCATCGGCGAGGGCACCAGCGAGATCCAGAAGACGATCATCAGCCGCGGTCTGCTCAAGGAGTACAAGCTCAAGGGCTGAGAACCCGTTGAACGCCTGAGGCCCAGAACCACTTCGGTTCTGGGCCTCTCGCGTTCACTCCTGCGTGCGCGTGTATGCAGGAGCCATGCGTGCAGCGGGAGTGACCGAGTTCGGCGGGCCGGAGGTCCTGCACATCGTCGAGGTGGAGCCGGAGCCCCTGGGTCCGGGCCAGGTGCGGCTGCGGGTCGAGGCGGCCGCGGTGAGCCCGACCGACACCCACGCCCGCAGCGGCGCCTACGCCGGGCGCGACCCGGTGAAGAACCCGCCGTGGGTGCCGGGGATGGACGTCGCCGGCGTCGTCACCGAACTCGGCGAGGGCGTCGACCACCTGTCCGTGGGTGACCTGGCGATGGGGATCGTCGTGCCCTTCGGGCCCTACGGCGCCTACCGCGAGGACAAGGTGCTGCCGGGCGGCTCCGTCGTCCGCGCGCCGGCCGGGGCGACCGCCGTGGAGGCGTCGACCCTGCCCATGAACGGGCTCACCGCCCGGCTCGCCCTGGACCTCATGGCGCTGCAGCCGGGTCAGGTGCTCGCGGTGACCGGCGCGGCGGGCGCCTTCGGCGGCTACGTGGTGCAGCTGGCGAAGGCCGACGGGCTGACCGTGGTGGCCGACGCCTCCGAGGCCGACGAGGAGCTGGTGCGCGCGCTGGGCGCCGACGTCGTCGTCCGGCGCGGGGAGGAGGTGGCGTCGCGGATCCGGGAGCACTATCCCGAGGGTGTCGACGGGCTGGCCGACGGATCGGTGCAGGACGAGCAGGTGCTGCCCGCCGTCCGCGACGGGGGAGCGGTGGCCACGGTGCGCGGCTACCGCGGCAACGGCGAGCGCGGCCTGCGCTTCTTCCCGACCATGGTGCGGAAGGTCGCCGAGGACCGAGCGGCGCTGGACCGGCTCCGCCAGCAGGTCGAGGAGGGTGCGGTGACCCTCCGGGTGGCCCGCACGTTCCCCGCCGAGCAGGCGGCCGAGGCGCACCGGGTGCTGGAGGCGGGGGGCGTGCGCGGACGGCTCGTGCTCACCTTCTGAGGCGGCGGGCCCGGTTGAGCGCCGACCGGGGCGGGCACCTGCGGCGGGACGACCTGGGACGGACGGCGATCCCCGCATGACCTTCTCGATCGTGGCCCGCTGCCCGCACACCGGTGAGTTGGGAGTCGGCGCCCTGACCGCGCTCATGGGTGTCGGCAAGCTCGTGGGGCACGCATCGCCGGGCGTCGGCGCCGCCGCGTCGCAGGCGTCGATGAACCCCTACCTCGCCGTGGACGGGCTGCGGCTGATGGCCGAGGGGCTGGAGGCGCCGGCCGCGCTGGACGAGGTGCTCCGCCGGGATCCCGGCCGCGACGTGCGGCAGTGCGGCTTCGTCGACCGCAATGGCTGCACGGCCGCGTGGACCGGTGGGCGCACCCTCGGCTGGTCAGGGCACATCGAGGACGACGCGGTCGTGGTGTCGGGCAACCGGCTGGTCGGCCGGCAGACGCTCGAGGCGTTCCACGCCCACCGGGACCGCGAGCTCGCCGAGCGGCTGGTGCTGGCCGTGGAGGCCGGCGAGGCGACCGGCGCCGACACGGAGGGCCCCCGATCCGGGCACGTGCTGGTGCTGGGGTCGGAGGCCTACCCCCTCTGGGACATCCGCGTCGACTCGGACAAGGACCCCGCGCTGCGGCTGCGCGAGCTGTTCGAGGAGTACCGCACCGACTTCCTGCCCGAGGTGCAGCGGCTGCCCACCCGCCGCGACCCCGTGGGCGCGGCCACCCGCGAACTGCTGGAGGCCTGACCGGGGAGCGCCGCCCGGGCGGGGAGCCCGCGGGAGGGGGTTTTCCACAGCCGGCGTTGGACCGGTTCGGCGCCGTCCGCCTACGGTCCCGGCGTGCGCGTCCAGGTCAGCGTCGGGCAGACCGACGGCACGCTGCTCGACGTCGCCGTCGACGTGGACGACGACCTGCCGGTCGGCCGGCTGGTCGCGGAGCTGGGCCGGGTCGCCGGCCTGCCCGCCGCGGGGCTGTGGCTCGCCGGCGGCCGGCTCGACGACGAGCAGCCGGTGGGGGAGAGCGACCTCGTCGACGGCGCCGTCGTCCACCTGACCGCGCCCGCGGCCGCGCCGGCCGGCCCGCGTGGCTGGCAGCTGCGGGTGCGCAGCGGCCCGTGCAGCGGGCTGGTCGCCGCGCTGCCGATGGGCGAGCAC
Source organism: Blastococcus sp. SYSU DS0828 (assembly GCF_054050975.1). Lineage (NCBI taxonomy): Bacteria > Bacillati > Actinomycetota > Actinomycetes > Geodermatophilales > Geodermatophilaceae > Blastococcus > Blastococcus sp. SYSU DS0828. The sequence continues at coordinate 35,383 of NZ_JBJHAK010000003.1, forward strand.
GAGCTCGGCCGCAGCGGTCCGTTCGGCTTCACCGACCGCGCGATGTCCCGCCGGCATGCGGTGCTGCGGATCGGCGCGGACGGCGCGACGCTGCGCGACCTCGGCTCGGCCAACGGCACCACGATCGAGGGCGCGCCGGTGCCCGAGGACGACGACGTGGCGCTGGCCCCCGGTCAGCTCGTGCAGCTCGGTGACACCCAGCTGGTCGTCGAGCCGGCCCCCGTCGCCGACGCCGCCGTCGAGCCGGCCGGCCCGGGGGCGCGTGCCTTCGTCCGTGCCCCCCGGCTGCTCCCCTCGGCACCCGAGGTGCGTATCCAGCTGCCGCAGGAGCCGGCGACGCGGGAGCCCCGCCGGTTCCCGCTGGTGATGGTCCTCGTGCCGCTGCTCGTCGGCGTCGTGCTGGCGGTCGTCCTGCGCTCGCCGCTGTACCTGGTGTTCGCCGTCGCCGGCCCGGTGGTGATGATCGGCAACACCGTGGCCGACCGCCGGCAGGGCGCCCGTGAGGAGCGCCGGGCGCGCGAGGAGCACGCCCGGGAGCTCGCCCGCGCCCGGGCGCGGATCGACCGCGCCGTGGCCGAGGAGACCGCCCGCCGGCGCGACGCGCACCCGGACCCGGCGACCGCGCTGCTCACCGCCGTCCTGCCCGGCCGCCGGCTGTGGGAGCGGCGCCGCACCGACCCCGACGCCCTCGACCTGCGGCTGGGCGCGGCCGACCTGCCCGCCCGCGTGGTGGTCACCGACCGGTCGGGGCGCGACGAGCCGCCGCAGCAGCGCACCGTGCACGCGGCGCCCGTCGTGGTGCCGCTCCGCGAGGCCGGTGTCGTCGGCCTGGCCGGCCCGGCCGCCCCGCTGGCCGGCCTGCTGCGGTGGGTGGTGCTGCAGCTGGCGGTCACCCACCCGCCGCGCGACCTGGCGCTCACGCTGCTCACCGCGCGCAGCCAGGCGGACTGGAGCTGGGTGCGCTGGCTGCCGCACGCCCGGCCGGCCGACGGCGAGGGCCCGGTCGCGTTCGTCGGGAACGACACCGAGACGGTGGCCGCCCGGGTCGCGGAGCTGGCGGCGCTCGTCCGCACGCGCCGCTCGGCGACGGCCGGCGGCGGGCGCGTGCTCCCGGAGTTCTTCCCGGCGCACGTGCTCGTCGTCCACGGGTTCCGGTCGCTGCGTGCCACCCCCGGGCTGGCCCAGCTGCTGCAGGACGGCCCCGCGGTCGGGGTGTACGCCGTCTGCGCCGACGAGGAGGAGCGCTTCCTGCCGGAGGCGGCCACGGCGACCGCGGTCCTCGACCCGGGCGAGGAGGCGCGGCTGGTCGTCCGGCGCAGCGGCCGCGACCCGGTGCCGGGCGTGCTCGCCGAGCCGGTGCCCGCAGAGCTGGCCGAACGCGCGGCCCGGGCGCTGGCCCCGTTGCGCGACGTGAGCCCGGAGGAGGACGACGCCGTCCTGCCCGACAGCGTGCGACTGCTCGACCTGCTCGGGCTCGAGCCGCCCACCGTCGACGGCGTGCGTGCCCGCTGGCAGCTGGCGGGCCGGAGCACGCGGGTGGTGGCCGGCGCGGGCCTGCACGGGCCGTTCACCCTCGACCTGCGCACCGACGGCCCGCACGGGCTGGTCGCCGGGACCACCGGCGCGGGGAAGTCGGAGCTGCTGCAGACGATGATCGCGTCCCTGGCGGTGGCCAACCGCCCGGACGCGCTCAACCTCGTGCTGGTCGACTACAAGGGCGGCAGCGCGTTCAAGGACTGCGTGCACCTGCCGCACACCGTCGGCATGGTCACCGACCTCGACGCCCACCTCGTCGAACGGGCGCTCACCTCGCTCGGCGCGGAGCTCAGGTACCGCGAGCACCGGCTGGCCGCGGCCGGCGTCAAGGACATCGAGGACTACGTCGACCTGCAGGCCCACGACCCCGGCTCGCCGCCGCTGCCCCGGCTGCTCATCGTCATCGACGAGTTCGCCTCGCTGGCGCGGGAGCTGCCCGACTTCGTGGCCGGGCTGGTGAGCATCGCCCAGCGCGGGCGGTCGCTGGGCATCCACCTGCTGCTGGCCACCCAGCGGCCCAGCGGCGTCGTCTCGCCGGAGATCCGGGCGAACACGAACCTGCGCATCTCGCTGCGCGTCACCGACGCGGCCGACAGCAGCGACGTGCTCGAGGCCCCCGACGCCGCGCGCATCGCCCGGTCCGCGCCCGGCCGCGGGTTCGCCCGGCTCGGGCACGGCGCGCTGGTGCCCTTCCAGGCGGGCCGCATCGGGGGCCGGCGTCCCGGCCAGGGCGCCGTGGCCGCGGCGGCGCCGTTCGCCGTCCCCCTCGGCTGGCACCAGCTGGGGTACGCGCCACCGCGGCGGCCGGCGACGGCGAGCCGAACCTCCGACGTCGAGGTCACCGACCTGTCGGTGCTCGTCGACGCCGTCCGCGGCGCGGCGCAGGCCGAGGGCGTGCCCGCGCAGCGCAGCCCGTGGCTGCCGGCGCTGCCCGCACGGGTGCTGGTCGCCGACCTGGCGGACCCGGTGGACGGCCGGGTGACCTGCCTGCCCTACGGGCTGCAGGACCTCCCCGCGACCCAGGAGCGGCGGGTGGCCGCCTTCGACCCCGCGGTCGACGGGCACCTGCTGGTGGTCGGCTCGCCGAAGAGCGGCCGGTCGCAGCTGCTGCGCACCCTGGCCGGGGCCGCCGGCGCGCGCTGCTCGACCGCCGACGTGCACCTGTACGCCCTCGACTGCGGCAACGGCGCGCTGCTGCCGCTGGCCGACCTGCCGCACTGCGGCGCGGTGGTGACCCGCACCCAGACCGAGCGCGCCACCCGGCTGCTCGACCGGCTCGCCCGCGAGCTGGAGCGCCGCCAGCAGGTGCTGGCCGAGGGCGGCTTCGCCGACGTGAGCGAGCAGCGCCGATCGGTGCCGCCGGGGGAGCGGCTGTCGCACGTCCTGCTCCTGCTCGACCGCTGGGAGGGGTTCACGCCGACGCTCGGCGAGGTCGACGGCGGCCGGCTCTCCGACGTGCTGACGACCCTCCTCCGGGAGGGGGCCTCCGCCGGGATCTCGGTGGTGGTCACCGGCGACCGGTCGCTGGGCACCGGCCGGCTGTCGTCGCTCACCGACAGCCGGCTGGTGCTGCGGCTCGCGGACCGGGGCGACTACCCGCTGGTCGGCGTGCCCGGCCGGCAGGTGCCCGGGGAGCTGCCGCCCGGGCGGGCGGTCACCGTCGAGGGGGCGATCGAGACGCAGGTCGCGCTGCTCGCCCCCGACGAGTCGGGGCAGGGGCAGGCGGCGGCGGTCGCCGAGATCGCGAAGGCGGCGCACGTGCGCGACGCGATGGTGCCGCGGGCGGCCCGCCCCTTCCGGGTCGACGCGCTGCCCGCGCGCCTGGGCTTCGCGGCCGCCTGGGAGCTGCGCCCGGCCGGCGCCGGCGCGGGGTTCGCCCTGGTCGGCGTCGGTGGCGACGAGCTGGCCGCCGCCGGCCCCGACCTGGTCGAGCGGGGGCCCGCGTTCGTCGTCGCCGGGCCGGCGCGCTCGGGCCGGAGCACGGTCCTGGCCGTCATGGCCGAGTCGCTGCTGCGGCAGGGCACGTCGGTCGTCGTGTGCGCGCCGAAGGCCTCACCGCTGCGGGCCCTGGCCGGCCGGCCCGGCGTGCTGGACGTCGTGCTGGACCCGGCGGCCCCGGCGGAGCGCTGGCAGGAACTGCTCCACGCCGCACCCGGCCGGCCGCTGGTCCTGCTCCTGGACGACGGCGAGGTGCTGCGGGACTGCCCGGCGGGGGAGGTGTTCCGCGAGGTCGTGCGCGGCGCCGTCCCCGGCTGCGGCCTGGTGCTGGCCGGGAACGCCGACGGCATCTGCACCGGCCTGTCGGGGTGGCAGGTGGAGGCGCGGAAGGCGAGGCAGGGCGTGCTGCTGTCGCCGCAGGGGAGCACGGACGGCGACCTGATCGGCGTGCGCCTCCCGCGCGGTGCCGTGGGCGGGCCGCTCCGGCCGGGTCGCGCGCTGCTCCATCTGGGCGACGGCGAGCTGCGGACCGTCGCCGTCCCGGCTCCTCCGGCCGCGCCCTGACCCGACCGGCGACGGCGGCCCGGGGACGACGACGGCCGCCTCGCGCGGGGCGGGCGGCCGTCGTCGGGCGGTGGGCTGCTCAGCGGCCGAGCGCACCGGCCAGCTGGGCGTCGGCGTCGCGGAAGGTGGCGGCGGCCTGGGTCAGGTACTGGGCCATGCCGTCGAGGCCCGCGACCATGTTCCGGGCGCCGGTGGTGAACTCGTCGTAGGAGGCGGAGAAGCTGCGGCTGGAGGCGTCGGTGACGTAGCCCTCGGCTACGAGCTGGTCGACGAGGGCCTTGAGCTGGCCGAGCATGCCGTCGATCTCGACCCGCCCGTTGGTGAGCCGGCCGGCCGCGTCTTCCATCTGCTGGTAGGTGACGTTGACGTTCGCCATGGTGAGTCCAATCGGGAGGTCCGGGTGCTCCGGGCACCGGAGGATGCGGATACGCGGCGGAACGTAACAACGGATGCCGGTCGACCGGGCCGCTCCGCGGGAACCTGTGGACAACCCGCGCGGGGAGCCTGCCGGACTCGCGCCGGAGGCCGATGCCCTGTTTGCTGGCGGGCGTCGGACCTGCGGAGGGAGCTCGGAAATGGTGCACAGGCTCGTGGTCAGCTACGGACAGCCGGAGGACCCGGCCGCCTTCGACGCGTACTACCGGGAGACGCACACGCCCCTGGCGCTGCGGCAGCCCGGCCTGGTGCGGCTGACCTACGGCAAGCCGGTGTCGCTGGACCCGGCGCAGCCCGCGCCCTACCTGATCGCCGAGCTCGACTTCGACTCCGAGGAGGCGATGGGGCAGGCCATGGCCTCGCCCGAGGGGCGGGCGGCCGGCAAGGACCTCGCCAACTTCGCCACCGGCGGCGCCACCTTCGTGCACTTCGACGTGCAGCAGGCGAGGTGAGCCGGTGAACGGTGCACAGGCGCTCATCCGGACGCTGGTGAGCGCGGGCGTTGACGTCTGCTTCGCCAACCCCGGGACGTCGGAGATGCACTTCGTCGCCGCGCTGGACGACGTGCCGGAGATGCGCGGTGTGCTGACCCTCTTCGAGGGCGTGGCCACCGGCGCGGCCGACGGCTGGGCGCGGATGACCGGCCGGCCCGCCGCGACGCTGCTGCACCTCGGGCCGGGCATGGGCAACGGGCTGGCCAACCTGCACAACGCCCGCCGGGGCACGGCGCCGATGCTCAACGTCGTCGGCGACCACGCCCGCTCGCACAAGCGCCTCGACGCCCCGCTGGAGTCGGACATCGACGCCGTCGCCGGGACCTTCTCGACCTGGCTGCGCCGGTCGCTGTCACCCGCCGACGTCGCCGCCGACGCCGCCGAGGCGGTGGCCGCCGTCGCCACCGGTGGCATCGCGACGCTCATCCTCCCGGCCGACGTCTCCTGGGAGGAGGGCGCCGACGTCGCGGAGCCGCTCCGGGTGCGGCCGCGGCCGCACGTCGCCCCGTCCGTGGTCGAGGACGTGGCCTCGGTCGTGCGGTCCGCCGAGCCGGTGGTGCTCCTGCTCGGTGGCGACGTCATGACCGAGGAGGGCCAGCTGGCCGCCGCCCAGGTCGCCGCGGGCACCGGGGTCCGGCTGATGGCCGAGACGTTCCCGGCCCGGTCGGCGCGCGGCGCCGGCCTGCCCGACCTGCACCGGCTGCCCTACCCGCCGGAGATGGCGATGGCCGCCCTCGCCGGCACCCGGCACCTGGTGCTCGCCGGCACCACCGCGCCGGTGCACTTCTTCGGCTACCCCGGGGTGCCCGGCCACCCGGTGCCCGAGGACTGCGCGGTGCACGTGCTCAGCGCCCCGGGCGAGGACGGCGTCGCCGCGCTGCGGGCGCTGGCCGACGTCGTCGCGCCGGACGCGAAGCCGGAGGTCGCGGAGTTCGAGCGGCCCGAGCTGCCCACCGGCGAGCTGACCCCGCGCAGCATGGCCGCGGTGGTGGGCGCGCTGCTGCCCGAGGACGCCGTCGTCGTCGACGAGGCGCTCACCTCCGGCGCGGGGCTCACCGAGATGACCTCGGCCGGCCCGCGCCACGACTGGCTCTCGCTCACCGGCGGCGCGATCGGCGACGGGCTTCCGATGGCGCTGGGCGCGGCGGTGGCCTGCCCCGACCGGCCGGTGATCGGCATCCAGGCCGACGGCAGCGCGATGTACACGATCTCGGCGCTGTGGAGCTACGCCCGCGAGCAGGCCGACATCACGACGATCGTCTGCGACAACGGCTCGTACGCGATCCTCGAGCACGAGCTCAAGCGGGTGGGCGCGGCCAACGACGGCGAGCGGGCGCGGCAGCTGCTCGACCTGGGCGGCCCCCGGCTGGACTTCGTGGCGATCGCGCAGGGGATGGGCGTGCCGGCGAGCCGTGCGACGACCGCCGACGAGCTGGCCGACCAACTGCGGCGGGCGCTGGCCGAGCCCGGCCCGCACCTCATCCAGGCCGTCCTGCGCTGAGGTCGTCCGGGGGGTGGGGTACCGGTCCGTCACCCGGATGGAGTACACAGAGGCGCTCCGCTGTGACGAGCAGCACAGTGTCGACGAAGGAGTCGTCTCGTGTCCCTGCACCGCAACCGGTTGGCCCCCCTCGCTGTCGCGGCAGGCGTGGGTCTTGGTGTGTTCACCGTCGGGGGCCCCGCCCTCGCCGCCCCCCCGTCCTCCGACGAACAGGTGTCGAACCCGGACTGGCAGCCGGTTCAGCAGTCGCCGAAGGAGCGGGTCTACAACCTGCGCTGGACGGTCGCCGACCCGCGCTACGACTACGCCGGTGAGACCGCCGGCCAGGAGTTCGTGCCCCTGACCGACGAGGCCGGCAACCCGATCAGCAAGGTGCTCTACGGCACCGACCGCGGCTCCGCGTACCGCATCGAGGTGCCGCTGGACTGGAACGGCGACGTCGTCTTCTGGGAGCACGGCTACCGGGGCACCGGCACCACCGTCTACGTCAGCGACCCCAGCTACGACCTGCGGCGCACCTACATCGAGAACGGCTTCGCCTGGGCGGCCTCCTCCTACGGCGAGAACCGGTACGACATCGAGGCCGGTGCGCTCGCCACCGAGCGGCTGGCGCGGATCTTCGACGCGCGGGTCGGGCGGGCCGAACAGCGGTACCTGCAGGGCGTCTCGATGGGCGGGCACGTCATCGGCACGCTCCTGGAGCGCGACCGCGGCGTCGAGTGGGACGGCGCGGCGCCGATGTGCGGCGTCATGGGCGACTTCGAGCTCTACGACTTCTTCCTCGACTACAACCTGCTCGCGCAGACGCTCGCCGGGGTGGACGCCTACCCGTTCCCCTCCCAGTCGGAGTACTTCGCCGAGGTCGTGCCGCAGATCAAGGCCGCGCTCGGCACCCCGACCACGCCGACCCCGGTGTACGAGGGGCTGACCGAGGAGGGCGAGGTCTTCCGCGCCAACATCACGGCGATCACCGGCGGCGAGCGCCCCGGTGACGACGAGGCCTTCGGCTACTGGGAGGGGCAGAACTTCGTCTACGGCGTCGTGACCAACGAGCCCAGTGGCCTCGCGGGCGTGCTGCCGGGTGCGGTCTGGACCAACGCCGACCAGGACTACCCGGTGGACCACACCTTCGAGGACGGCTCCACGCTCGACCAGCGCGTGGAGCGGGTGGCGCCGGCGCCCGGGACCCGGAGCACCCGCCTGGCGGTCCCCGTCCCGGCGCTCACCGGTGACATCGACGTCCCGGTGCTCTCCTCGCACACCCTCGGTGACTACTACGTGCCGTTCTCCATGGAGCAGCACTACGCCGCCGACGTCGCCGCGCAGGGCAACGCGGACCTGCTGGTCCAGCGGGCGATCCGGGCCGCCGGGCACTGCGAGTACACGCCCGAGGAGGCGGCCGACCAGTTCCTCGACCTGGTCGACTGGGTGGAGAACGGCGTGACGCCCGCGGGCGCCTCGGTGCTCGACCCCGAGGTCGTCGCCGACCCGGACTACGGGTGCGAGTTCACCACGCCGGTGCGCACCGGCACGCGGTCCTTCTACGAGGAGTGCCCGGCGCCGGGCGCCGGGGGCTGACCCGCAGCACGGCTGACCACCGAGGGCCCTCCTCCCCGCACCGGGGAGGAGGGCCCTCCGCGTCGGTGGGCCCGGCGCGACCGCCCCCGGGTGGCCGGCGTCCGGCGGCGCTGCCTAGATTGCCGGGCAGTGGACGGCGGAGCGGAACGGGAGCCGGAACCCGCCGCACCCCGGCCGTCCCGCCGGTTGGTCACCGACCCCGTGTTCGGGCCCTACTGGGCCGGCAAGCTGCTCGCCAACGTCGGCATCTGGATCCAGAACATCGCGAGCGCGGCGCTGGTCTGGCAGCTGACCGCGTCGGCGTTCCTGGTCGGGATGGTCAGCTTCGCCCCGTTCGTGCCGCAGCTGGTGCTGACCCCGGTGAGCGGCGCGATGGCCGACCGGGGCAGCCCGCGCCGGCAGATCCTGCTCGGCCGCGCGCTGTGTGCGCTCGGGGCCGCGGTGCTGGCCGGCTGGGTCCTGCTCACCCCCGACGTGGCCGACGTGCCGCCGTGGGTCGTGATGGTCTGCGCGCTCGTCGTCGGCATCGGGTTCTCCGTCGGCGGGCCGGCGATGCACTCGCTGCTCCCGTCGCTGGTGCGCCCGGGCGAGCTGCCCCGGGCCGTCGCCCTGGACAACCTGACGCTCTCGGTGGGCCGTGCGGTCGGTCCGGCCGTGGGCGGGGTCGTGGCCGCCACCGCCGGGTACGGCGTCGCGTTCGGCCTCGCCGCGGTCGGCCACGTCGTCTTCCTGCTGGCGGTGTTCCGGCTCCGGACGCCGGGTGCCGCCACCGCGCCGGGCCCGCGCCTGTCGGTCGCCGCGGGGATCCGCTACCTGCGCACCGACCCGGTGGTGGGCGTCCTGTTGCTCGGCATCACCGCGGTCGGGATCGGCGCCGACCCCGCCGTCACGCTGGGCCCGGCGCTGTCCGACCGGCTCGGCGGCGGCCCGGAGCTGGTCGGCCTGCTGGCCTCCGCCTTCGGCGTCGGCGCGCTCCTGGGCTTCGTCGTCCACGCCGCCCTGCTCCGCTTCCTCGACCACGCGCGGCTGGCGACCACCGGTCTGGTGCTGCTGGCACTGTCGGCGGTCGGGCTGGCGCTGGCCGGGAGCGAGGCCGCCGCGGTGGCGGCCTTCGCGGTGGGTGGCGTGGGGATGACGCTGGCCATGAACGGCGTCACCACGTTGCTCTACGACCGCGTCCCGCGCGAGTACATCGGCCGGATCATGGCGCTCTGGCTGGTCGGCTTCGTCGGCTCGCGGCCGCTGGCCGCGGCGCTCAACGGGGCGCTCACCGACCTGGTGTCGGTCGTCGCCGCCCTGCTCGCGACGGCGGTGTTCGTGCTGGGCGTGGCGGCCGTGTGCCGACCGTCGGTGCTGCGGCGCCCCGCCCCGGGGCGGTGAGGGCGGGCATCATCGGGCGGGTGGTCCGGTCGGTACTGGTGAGCGTTGGTGCGGTGGTGCTGCTGCTCGTGGTCGTGGTCGGCCTGCTGTGGGTGTTCCAGCGCAACCTCGTCTACCTGCCCGACGGCGGGCCGGCGCGCCCGGTCGAGGTCGCCCTCCCTGGCGGCCGGGAGGTCGTCCTGACCACCGGGGACGGGCTGGAGCTCGCCGGCTGGCACCTGCCGGCCGAGGGGGACGGCGCGCCGACGGTCCTGGTGGCCAACGGCAACGGCGGCTCCCGGGACCTGCGCGCCCCCCTCGCGCAGGCGCTCGGCGAGGCCGGGCTGGGGGTGCTGCTGTTCGACTACCGGGGCTACGCCGGCAACCCGGGGAGCCCCACCGAGGAGGGGCTGGCGTCCGACGTCCGCGCCGCGCGGGACTTCCTCCTCGACGAGGGCGTCGCGCCCGACCGGCTCCTCTACTTCGGTGAGAGCCTGGGCGCCGCCGTTGTCACCGAGCTGGCCACCGAGCACCCACCGGCCGGCCTGGTCCTGCGCTCGCCGTTCGTCGACCTGCCGGCGGTGGCCGCGGAGCACTACCCCGTCCTGCCGGTGCGGGCGCTGCTGCGCGACCGCTTCCCGGTGGCCGAGCGGATCGCGCGGGTCGAGGTGCCCACCACGGTCGTGCTGGGCACCGAGGACTCGATCGTGCCGCCGGAGCAGAGCCGCGCCGTCGCCGAGGCGGCGGCCGGGCTGCACAGCCTGGTGGAGGTGCCCGGCGCGGACCACAACGACCGGGTGCTGCTCGACGGGGACGCGCTGGTCGACGCCGTCGTCGAGCTGGCCGAGCAGAGCACCGGCTGGTCCGGCCCTGACCGGGGCGGCGGCTGACCGGTTCCCGCCGCCGGGAGCTGGCCGGGCGACGGCGCGAGCAGTCCTCTGGTCGCTCATGCGGCGGGGACGGCTCGGGTGGCCGCCACCGCCGCAAGCAGCGGTCAGGCCGGAACCGGCTGCTCCACCGGGCGCCGGCCGCGCTGCAGGGCCAGCACGCCGGCGACGGCGACGACCACACCCACCACCGGTGGGATGAACCACCCGGCCTCGCTGCTCCACCAGGCGGCGAATGCGGCGACCACGTAGACGGTCAGGTTGCGCCACTCGACATCCGGGAGCGCGGTATCGGCCGGCATGCCGCGTCGCCAGCGCGCCAGGAAGTCGCCGATCACCACGCCGCCCAGCGGTGGGATCAGGATGCCCAGCCACACCAGGTACTCGATCAGGTTCTCGTAGATGCCGGTGATGGCCAGCAGCGTCCCGATGACCACGCCGCCGATGACGAACGGCTTCTTGGACCGCGAGTTCGCGATCTCCGCGCCGGCGACGCCGAAGTTGTAGGCGGTGTTGTCATTGGTGGTCCAGAGGTTGGCGACGAGGAAGACCAGCCCCCAGCCGACCAGCCCCAGCTGATAGAGGACCAGGACGAAGTCGCCCTCCCCGAAGCTGATCGCCCCGATCGCGCCGAAGCCCAGCATCAGCAGCTCGCCGATCAGGAACGCGACGAGGCAGGCCCAGAAGCCGCTCAGCGGCGTGCGGGCGAACCGGGTCCAGTTGGGCGCCTGCGTGCCGCCGGAGGCGAACGTGCCGACGACGATGGTGATCGCGGTGGCCAGCGGCATCGTGGTGGCCGGCTCGACACCGGTGAGACCGCTCCAACCGCCGACCTCGTCCAGCGAGCGCCAGGTGACCCAGCCGGCCAGCACCAGCATGAGCGGCACGGAGACCACGGACAAGGCGTACATGCCCTTGTAGCCGTAGTACGCCGTGACGCCCATGAGCGCCCCGCCGGCCAGCATGAGCAGGACTTCGGCGGCTCGGCCCTGCCACTCCAGCGCGCTGGCGGTCAGCCCGGCCAGGGTGGCGACGGTGACGCCGTACCAGCCGACCTGCGTGCCGCCCAGCAGCAGGGAGGCGAGCTTGGCGCCCCGCCGGCCGAGGGCGTACCGGCACATCATCACGGTGGTCAGCCCGGTGCGGGCGCCGATGCCGCCGATCAGGGCGACGTACACGCCGAGGACGGCGCTGCCCAGCAGCAGCACCCAGATCAGCGAGCCGACGTCGAACGCGGCGCCGATCTGCGCGCCGGCCAGCATGGTGGGCGTGAAGAAAGTGAAGCCGAGCAGGACGATCGCCAGGGAGAACAGCGACCTCCGGGCGTGCGCCGGCACCGGGTCGATCGGGTAGTCGGGATCGACGACAGCCGGGGCGTCCTCGGGACGGACGGTGCTCATCGGGTCTGCCCCGTCTCCGCGGACGGCTCGTCCTCGCCGATGTCCTCGTTCCACAGCGTGGGGTTCGCGGCGATGAAGTCGGTCATCAGCTGCACGCACTCCGGGTCGTCGAGCACCAGCACCTCGACGCCGTTCTCGGCCAGCCACTCGTGGCCGCCCGAGAACGTGGTCGCCTCACCGACGACGAGCCGGGTGATACCGAACTGGCGCACCAGGCCGCTGCAGTACCAGCAGGGCGAGAGCGTGGTCACCATCGTCGTGCCCCGGTAGGAGGTCTGCCGCCCGGCGCGGCGGAAGGCGTCGGTCTCCCCGTGCACCGACGGGTCGTCGTCCTGCACCCGGCGGTTGTGGCCCCGGCCCAGCACGTCGCCGTCGCGGCCGATGAGCGCGGCCCCGATCGGGATACCGCCCTCGGCGAGCCCGGCGCGCGCCTCCTCGATCGCGACCGCCAGCCACTGTCGGGCGGTCTCCTCCTCCAGTGGGACGGTCATCGCGTCACATCTCCCGTTCCGGTCGGCGTGGTGCCGAACCCTGGCAGGGACGGTGCCCGCCGTCCATGACCTCCTCGTTCCCGTCAGGTCACGACTGGGCATCGGGCGGCGAGCTCCGCGGGTTCACCCGACCGGGTGCTCTGCCACCTCCTGGTCCTCGTCCTTGTCCACAGATCGACTGACGTCACCCCCGCGGACTGATCCGTTTCCTTACAGTCCGCACGGATTCGACGACTGCTCGACGGGGGATGGGCGTGCCGACTGCTCTGGACGTCGTGGACGGCGAGGTCCGCGAGCTGATCCGCCGGCGGGGGCTGGACCCGTTCACCGATCCGGGTCCGGTGCGGCTGCTGGTGCGCGACGTGGTCGCCGACTACTCGGAGCGCTCGCTGACCTCGGCGCTGCCGCCGATCGGTGATCCGGAGTCGGTGGTCCGCGACGTGCTGGACCGGGTGGCCGGGTTCGGGCCGCTGCAGCGCTACCTGGACGACCCCGAGGTGGAGGAGGTCTGGGTCAACGAGCCGGGCCGGGTGTTCGTCGCCCGCCGGGGTCGCAGCGAGCTGACCACGACGATCCTGGCGCCCGGCGAGCTGGCCGACCTGGTCGAGCGGATGCTGCGCACCTCGGGTCGACGGATCGACATGTCGACGCCGTTCGTCGACGCGATGATGCCCGACGGTTCCCGGCTGCACGTGGTCATCCCCGACATGATTGTGGGGCGCGCCGCTGACCAGCAGGGCGAACGCAAATCACCGTCTTGACCTGCGTGTATATGCGTCGAAGGTCGTTGAACGACATCGGCGATTTGTGGACGTCTTGCGGACTGTCTGCGGACTCTGTGCGGACAAAGAACACGTCACATGGGTTGATCGATCGTCCTCCGACGACGAGGAGACCGCGCGTGTGAACCGCCCCGGGTCGACGCTCTGTTTCGCGCGATGGGCGCCATCAGCGATAGCTTCCGCCCGTGCCCTTCATGAGCCGCGACAGGCTCTACTCGGATAGCTATTCCTCAGGCGCCCAACTCGAACGCCATCGAGATGAGTACTGGCGCGACCTCTTCACCGCCCAGCTACGGTTCGACCTGCTGACGACGCGTGTCGTGATCACCACGGATTCGCATCTCCTGGACGGCGTGAACCTCCTGGACATGGGCCCCACCGCTCTCGCTCAGGTGCTTGGACGGGACGCCGAGCACGAGCCGCTTCCCCTCATCGTCCGTACGAGAGAGTCGACCATCGAGAAGTCGCTGGCCGCGCTGCTCGTCCGTCCCGACAGGCCGACGCTGAACGGATTTCCCTTCAAGATCTTCCGTGACCCAAGGGGAACCCGCCAGGTAGCCGATGCGCTGCAGACACGCACCGCCGAGGACTTGCTCGTTGCACTCCGGCGAACGGACGACGCGGCGCGCGGCCTGGGCACTTTCCTCCGGCAGCTGTTGAAGGACGAAGGCATGGCGGACCTGACTCCACAGGTCGACGCCGCGGAGCAAGGCTGGGCCCGCTGGGTGGAGGCGGAGCGTCAGGGGAGGGTCCGTTCCGCGCGGTGGAACGGCACCTTCGACCTTGCAGGGAGCCTGCAGAGCGACCCCATCGATCCCGAATCCGAACTGGCGTCTGATACCGGCCGCCGCATGTACGCGCAGATCAAGTGCACCGTGGCGCGTGGGGAAGCTCATCGGTCGGATTTCCGCAGCTGGCTGGAGTCCGAGCTCGGTGGGCAGGCGTCAGGGCCGGAAGTCCTCGACGCCATAACCCTCGAGAACTGGTACGCGCAAGCTCGCCACCGAGCCATCGCCCGCCAGCATGCCGCCGCATTCGCCCACGTCAGCCCGACCGGAGGCGCCGCCGTCGGCCCGTACCGGCGCGCGGCGGAAGACGTGCCACTGGACCCGGCCCTTCGGGAAGGTCCTCGCGACGGCGCAGCCGAGGTTGAGGACGTCCTGGCGCGACTCGGTGAGCTGGACTCCGGGGGATATCGGTCGCTGCTTCGCCGGACGCGGCCGGACCGCGACGAGTGGATCACGTCGGGGAGCCGTTCGGCGCTCATCCACGTGTTCGAAAAGGTGACCGAGCCGGTGACGTCGCCCAAGTACGAGGGGCGGGATCTCGTCCAGCTGTTCGCTCCAACAGCCGCCAACGGCGCACTGACCACGGTCATCGTCGACGGCTGGAAAGGACTCGTCGCCGCTGGAGGGACGTTCCTGATCTCGCTGTGCGCCGATCGTGTGGGCCGGCGACGTCCTGTGCGACGCATCGTGGAATACATCGAAGACTCCCGACCTGACGGAGTTCGACGAGGTACTGACCGGCCGGGCGCGACGGCCTAGCCCGCTGGCGTCGGGCCGCAATCGTCCGCTGTCTCTTGTGGACTGGCTCGACAGTCCTCACGCTTCAGTCGACCGCGCCCCTGGTCCCCGGCTCCCTGTCATTTCGCCGGGGCGAGCGAAGGGTCTTGGCCGTCGGCCACCGCTGCGGCGATTCGCCTGGTCTGTCGGAGCAGGCCGTCGGGTGCCTGTGCCAGGTCGAGGACGTGCTGCACGATCTCCACGCCATTTCCGCGGATGACGTGCCGCCGTTCCGTCTCCCCGGATCCCTTCGCGTAGACCAGGTGTCCGACCGGCAGCTCCAGGGCGGTGCAGTAGGCCAGCAGCTGGTAGAGGTCGGCCTGCGGGAAGCCGGCGGGCTTCTCTGCCTTGTACTTCGCGTCGACGACCCCGCGGGGGATGCCCGCTGCGGACGTCCAGACGAGGTCCGGCTTCATCCTCACGGAGTCCGCTTCATCCAGCCAGGTGGGCGCTTGCCGCTGCGCCCGGCCGCCGCGCCGCTCGATCTCCTCGCCGAGCGCCACGGTCACGAAGTCCTCGAACAGCTGTGGCATGTTGACCAGGAAGCCATCGACCTGCAGCACGCCCGGCGCCAGCTGCATGGAGGTGGCCCGCAGCACCATTTCCGCCAAGCGCACCGCGACGTGGTAGCGGGCGTTGAGCCGTGTCGGCCGCCAGGTCGGCAAGGGGCGCCCGGCCACTGCCGGAGTGACTCCGTCGAGGCGGCCGGCCACGCGGAGGAGCCCGTGTCGGACTTCGCGTGGCAGCCGTGGCAGGCGCTGCAGGCGACGCGTGGCGGTGAGGAGCAGCTGGTTTTCGGCGATGTCGACGGTGAACTCGTCGAAGCGCACTTCCAAGGGCACGGGGAAGCCGAAGCGCCTGCGCAGCTGATCAGACTCCCGGATGCGGCCACGGAGCACGGGGAGGCTCGCCTCCACTTCGCGGTACCCGTGGAGCACCCCCTGGCGGAGCGCGCGGTCGGCCTGGCGCACGAAGGCCTCGGCGACGGCCGGCAAAAGCTCTGGCTCCTCGGCGAGGGGGACGCGGGTGTCCTGCCACCTCCTGCCCGACAGCGCGTAACCGAGGAGGAACAGCAGCCGGTCGATCTCGACCTTGGGCCGGATCCACACCTCGATGCCAGCGACTACCGCGACGCCGACCAGATTGGCCGGTCGCACGAGATAGGCGTCGCCGTGCAGGAGGCGCTCGACCGTCACGACGCCTGAGGTCGACAGCGTCTCCGCCACCGGGCTCGGCAGCCGGACTTCCTGGGCGTCTCCCAGCTCCACGAGTTCCAGGCGCTCAGGGGGCAACGGCGTCTCCCGGCTCCGGTGACGGTCCGCTTTGGCCTTCCTCGTCGGTGTCCTGGCCAGCCAGGGCGGCGCGGAGGGCCGGTAGGCCGTATCGACGATGGACGTCCACGCCGTCCCCGTAGTGGTGCTCATCCAGGAGCGGCAGGATCGCCGTGCGCCATACCCGTTCCAGACCACCGTCCTGGTGCGCCGCTGAACGCATGAGGTAAGACGGCCCCACCTTGAATTCCGGGTCGGTGATCCGCCGATTCAGCTCAGAAAGCAGCCGCGCCGCCTCATCCCTTCTGCCCTCACGCTCCAGCCAGCGGCCGAGCAGGGAGCGGATCGGGTCCTCCTCCGGGTGCAGCGAGAGGAAGTTGAAGCGTCGCCGCATCGCGGTGTCGACCAGGGCGATGGACCGGTCGGCGGTGTTCATCGTCCCGATGACAAGCACGTTCGGCGGGAGCGTGAAGGCCTTGTCGTCCCCCGAGGCGTACAGCAACTCGATCGCCTCATCCCGGTACTCGAGCAGGAAGTAGAGCTCACCGAATATGCGGGCGAGGTTGCCGCGGTTGATCTCGTCGATGATGAGAACGAACGGCTGCTCCGGGTGCTGGAGTGCCTGGTCGACTACTCGTCGCAACGGCCCGGGCCGGAGCCTGAACCCGACCGTCCCGCCTTCACCTGCCACGGGGCGGTAGCCCTCGAAGAAGTCCTCGTAACTGTAGGCGGGGTGGAACTGCACGAGCGTCGTTCCCTCGGGGCCGGCGAGGTGGCGGGCCAGCTTCTGCGCCAGGTAAGTCTTGCCCGTTCCGGGTGGGCCGTAGAGGACGAGCTGCGGCCGGTCGCGCAGCAGCTCCACACACTCCTGCAGCCAGGTGCGGGGCATCAGCAGCTGATCGGCCAGGTCGTCGGTCACGTCGGGTAGGACGAACGTTGCCACGGGGGCGGCGGCCTCGTGGCGGTCGACGAGCTCCTCGAGCTCGGCCAGTTGAGCCGTGAGGTCGAGCAGCTCGTGCTGGCTCTGCAGCTTCGCGCCGAGCGTGGCGGGCAGGTCGGTGAAGTCGACGCCCTCCCCGGGGTTGTCCCACCTGACGGGCCTGCGGAGCCGGGACAGCGTCTCGGCGGACCGGTACTCGACGTCCCCATCGACCTCGCCGACGTAGAGGGCGCCCTTGTCGGTGGTGGCCACGAGGTCGCCGGGCTGCATGCGGGTGAGGAAGGCGTGGAACTCGTCGAGCTTCTGGTCGCGCTGGCTGTAGGAGACGTGCCCGTAGTTCTCGTCGATGAGGCGCTTGAGCTCCTCGTGAGCAGTCCCGCCATCGACCGCTGGCAGGTGGGTGGCGGCCAGGCTGATCCAGCCCTCCGCCAGCCAGGACGGGACAAGGCTTGTGCCCTGCACGCTCGCCCCCCGGACCAGCCACGCCCTCCTGGAGGGGGTTGCTGCCGTGCCGCTCTGGCTCTGCGGCAGCCACTTGTCGCGGTAGGGCGGCTGGTACCAGTCGAACGGCTCGCCGGTCGCCTGCTCGAAGTGGTCGCGCAGCGCCAGCAGGTCCCGGTCCAGGTCGCCGGTCGGTGCGACGACGTCCGCGAATGCCGACCGGATTTTCCGCTTGTGCTGGTCGCTGATGATCGGCTCGAAGACGTCGGGGAACGCGAGGTAGGCGAGGGCGTGGCGCTGCCCGGCCGGCTTGGAGCCGGGTGTCGACTGGAGCAGGTCCCGGAACGCCCAGGGGTCGCAGGCCAGTCGCTGGCGCTCCGATGGGGGCAGCTCCGTCCAGGCGCGGACGAAAGAGATGAGGACGCCGAACTGGTTCCAGACCTGGACCTTGTAGCCCATGCCGCCGTTGAAGACGCCGCTGCTGAGAGCAGAGTCAAGGTCGGGCGGCACCGTGACCGGCTCGGCCGTCAACGACAGCGGACGACGGATGCGATCCCGCTTGGTGTCCACCTTCAGGTCGCTCAGCGGCAGTACAGACAGGTACTGCAGTTCTGCCGCGAGCTGGAGCGCGACCGGGGAGCAACCGGCCAGCTGACCACGCAGCTTCTCGAGGAAGCTCCCGGGGCCGAGGTCGGGGTTGTCCACGAAGGCCCGTTCGAGTTCAGCGGCGGCCTGCGCCGTCCACACTGGCGAGCCCGGAGTGAAGGCGGAGTCGCCGCCCACGAGCCCGCGCCTCAGCACGGTGGCTGCGGCCTCTTGCACTTTCTCCTCACCACGCTGGTTGCGGGTGCCGTGCTCGCGTCGTGGCCGTTCCCCGATGCACTCCGTGACCATCCGTGCCTCCCGTTTCACTCCCGCGGTGGCCCGAGTCTTGCCTGTGCGTGGGACGCGTGCACAGCAGCCACGTGAAGAGGAGCAGGGCGCCTGGGAGGTGATCTGCGGCGATGCCAGGCAGTCCTCACACGTCGAGGATGCGCACAGCAGCGATCCCGGGCCGCAGCCGGGGCGGCTGCGGGTTCAGTAGAGGTAGCGGTCGATGGCGGAGCCGTGCGCCCAAATGTGGTTCATCCGGTCGGCGGTGCGGGCGTGGGCGGCTTCCTCGGCGTCGCTGAGCACGCAGTCGGTGCCGGGCGGGGTGGCCCGCAGCCGGGCGGTGAGTAGTCGGGTCTCGTCGGTGGGGGAGAGGTCGAGCAGGCCGGCCAGCCGTGCAAGGAGCGAGACCAGTTCGGTGCGACCGCCCGAGCGGCAGCCGCCGGCGAGCTGCTCGGCGTATGCGTCGACCAGCTCGCCGATGTCGGGATCCAGTCCGGGGTGGCCGAGGGCGGCGGCGGTTGCGGAGAGGAGGTCGATGTCGGCGGCGGGCAGGGTGAGCGCGGTCATCGGCGCGTGCTCGTGGCGGCCGTCCGGGGCGAGCAGCCGGCCGCACCTGGGTCCCCGGGACTGAGTGGGCGCCAGGGCGGCGAGCAGTCGCTGCACGGCGGCGAGGGCGGCCCGGTCGGCCAGTGGCGCCTGCAGCCGCAGCGGGTGGGTGTCGGTGCCCGGATCCCGTCGGTCGTCGTCCTCCCAGGTGCCGAGGCACAGCAGGATCTCTTCCAGGGCGCGCAGCCGCGCCAGCGGCTCCCCATCGAGGTCGACGACAAGCACGGTCCGCTGCCCCGCCGGCGTTCCCCCGCTCGGTCCGGGTGGCCGGTCGGCCGCTCAGTCACGGGCGGACCACCGCTCGGTGGCCGACTGGCCGGTCATGCCGGTGACCCGGCCGATGTCGGCCCACGAGGCCCCGGCCGCGAGTGCGGCGCGCACCGCCTGGTCCAGCGCGCGGGCGGCGGCGGCCTGCCGGGCGGCGACCGCCTCGACGTCCTCCAGGGCTTGCCATCCGGCGATGTGCCGGAGCCAGTCCTGCCGCACCCGGTTCTCGTCGGCGGCCTCCAGATCGGCCCACGGGCCGGCGGTGGCCAGCCGCCGCGCCGCCGGGTCGGCCAGCCCCGGTGGTACGCGGGTCCAGGGGGTGCCGCGCCAGCCGCAGGTGCAGCCGGCGGCCCAGCCGGCGACCGCGGAGTCCGGGCGCCACTGCTCCGCCTGGTCGATCACCTCATGGCGGACCTGGCCGCTGCTGTGGGCGTGCACGATCCCGTCGGCGCGGAGAAGCGTGCCATCGGACCAGATGCCCTCGGCGGTGGAGACGTCGCGGTAGGTCAGCCGCACCCGGTCGCCGTCGCAGGGCCCGTCGTCGGGCCGGCGGGCCACCAGCACACCGCGGGCGCTGCTGGTGCCGGCGCCTTGCGCGCCGTCTTCGAACAGCGGCACCACCCAGCCTTCGTGCTCCTGGCCGTCGGCGACCGGGCCCATCCATCCCATCGCTCCTCCTCTCGGTGCGTGTGTGCAGCGTCGCGGTACGGCGCTGCCGGAGCCGGTCCTGTTCGGCTGCTGTGGATGGGCCGTCGTTGTCCACGGGCGGGGGTGGACCCAGGGCCTCACCGTGTGCCCGGAGACGCAAGCGGCCCCGTGCCTCGTCCAGCCGCTCTCCGGAGGCGCGGCGGCTATCGGCTCGGGGACTGGTCTGCGTGTGCGTCGATCCAGCTGCGCAGGTCGGCGCGGCGGTAGAGGACGCGCCGGCCGAGTCGGAAGCTGTTCGGGCCGGTGCCGAGGTGTCGCCAGTACCGGAGGGTGGCGACGGGGGCGCGGAGCACGTCCGCGGCCTCGGTGATGGTGAGCAACTCGGGCTCGTGGTCGGCGGTGGGGTCGGGCATGGCTGGCTCCCGAGAGTCGTCGGTGGCAGTGCCTTCACCACAGAAGGCGCCATTTCGGGCCCGGTGGTGACACTTCACAGCCAGCTTTGTCTGACGATCTCCGGTTGTTCTCCTGTAGCGGCCACCGCTGGCGCGTCACCTGTTAGCGATGGAGGCCCTTCATCTGCCGACGCCGGGCGTCGGCGCCGGGACACCCGGTGGACGGCCCCCGGTCCTGCGGCTGGGGTTCGGCACGTTCTCCGGTAGGCCGACGGCAGTCGGGGTAGCCGTGTGCCGACGGGACCTGGAGAATTGCTGGAGGTCCGCTGCTGACCTGGGGTTCCTCCTGTTGTCCTCCTGCTTGCCGATGCAGGCCGTGAGCATCGGGGTGCTCCTGCGCAATTGGTCCCTGTGGACGAGGGAGTCTGTCCACAACATCCGGACGGACGCCTTCGGGCGAGCGCTGAGCTGGCCACGCTCGACTCATGGCGCTGGACACCGCACCCCGAGCACGGCGAGACGGCGGGCCCCGTGCTCGGTTCGCCAAGGGTTGGCGGCGCGTGCCAGGTAATCGAGGCTCGCTATCCCGGTGGGCGCGCCATCGACGCCGTCGCACCGCGGCCGCTGGTGGAAGGCAGGACGCCCTTTCGGGCCACGCTGCGCGTGGCGCCGGCTGCGCCGTCGTCAAGGTCCGCCTGCGGCGGGCTGTGCTTGCTGGTCCCTCGACCCGTCCGGCAGCTCAGCGTAGGGGCCTCCCGCGCCGTCTCCTCCCGACCGGACCAAGATCCTTCCGCCCTTCGGGCGCTTCGCTGCGGAAGCAGTCTTGGCCCGGTCGTCCCCCGCCGTCGCTCCCGGCCCCTGAGCAGAGCTCTTTGCCGGACGGGCCGGGGAATGGGTGGCAGGACACCTGTTCCGCAGTTCCTCCCGTACCGGCTTCGGCTCCAGTTCCGGGAGGGTCCAGATGACCAACACCACGAGCAGCAGTCGCACCGGCAAGGGCGGGCGAGGCAGGCGCGCTCACCTCAATGAGGCGCAGCGTGAAGCCGCCGACGCCGCTCGGGCGGCGAAGATCGCCGCCGTGCACGAGCAGATCGGCGAGCGCGTCGAGCAGCTGACCGCCGATCCGCAGTGGCGGGCGATGCTCGATGCCGCCGCGAGGTTCCACACCTACTGCCTCAACAACCAGTTGCTGATCGAACTGCAGGCCGCGCGGCTGGGCATCAGCCCGACGCGGGTCGCCGGTTTCGGCACCTGGAAGGCGCTGGGCCGCAGCGTGGTCAAGGGCTCCACGGGGCTCGCCGTCCTGGCTCCCTGCACGTACACCCCCAAGGAGACCCAGGCCGGCACCGGCACCGGGCAGGACACCGACCGGGCCGCACCCGCCGCCGGTACAGCCGGGGAGCCGGCCGGCGGGGACACCGACCAGCCAGCCGAGGCGGTGCGGGCACTGCGCGGGTTCCGGGTCGCGCACGTCTTCGACATCTCCCAGACCGAGGGCGAGCCGCTGCCGGAGATCCGCCCGCAGCTGCTGACTGGTGACGCCCCCGCCGCCCTGTGGGAGGCCCTGGCCACCCAGGTCGCCAGCCACGGCTACACGCTCACCCGGGAATCCTGCGGGCAGGCCAACGGCGTGACCGATCCGGCCGCCCGCACCGTGCGGGTGCGTCCGGACGTCGCCGACGCGCAGGCGGTCAAGACCCTCGCCCACGAACTGGCGCACATCGAGTGCGGGCACACCACCGACGGCTTTGACTACCGGGGCTGCCGCGGGCAGGCGGAGGCCGAGGCCGAGTCGGTCGCCTACATCGTCACTGCCTGGGCCGGGCTGGACTCCGGCGCATACACCGTGCCCTACGTCGCCGCCTGGTCGGCCGGGGACGTCGACGTCGTCCGCGCTGCCGCGGCCACGGTGACCGCCGCCGCCCGCCGCATCCTCGACCACCTCGACGACGCCGAGAGCACCCAGACCCCGCCGGGGGACGGGGGAACCGCCCCGCTCGCCGGACCGGTCGCGCAGCCCGGGGGCGCCCGCGTCCTCGCCACCGCCTGAGGGGGAGAGCGCGACATGCCCGCTACCAGCACCACCGCCGACAGCACCCGCACCGAGAGCACCGCCACCCCGGCCAGCATCGAAGGAGAACCCGCCATGACCACGACCACGACAGTCACCGCCCCGAACACCGGCCGGGAGAGCGCGCCCGACGAGCCTTCCGCGACCGACAACGCTCACAGTGCCGGGATCGAGCAACACGAAACCGGGCACGTCGACCCGGCCGCTCCCGGCAGCGCACGCGCTGACACGGCCGAGGACAGCGGCCGGGCACACCGGCTGGTGTGGCTGGACCCCCGGGGGCTGGCCGTGCACCCCCGCAACATCCGCGACGACCTCGGCGACCTGTCCGGGCTGGCCGACTCCATCGCCGCCCAGGGCGTGCTGGAGGCCCTCACCGTGATCCCGCACGCCGCCGCCGACGGCACGCCGGGCCATCAGCTGGTCGCCGGGCACCGGCGGGCGGCCGCCGCGATCCTCGCCGGAGTCACCGCGGTGCCGTGCGTGCTGCGCCCCGACCTCGCGCTCGACGGGAACGCTGCCGACGGTGACCGGGCCGCCCAGGCCGGGCACGTGGGCGCGATGCTGGCCGAGAACCTGCACCGCCGCGGTCTGTCCGCGGTGGAGGAGGCCCGCGGGGTGCAGGCGATGCTCGACCTCGGCGTGCCCCTGACCAGGGTGGCCAAGTCGACCGGGCTGGGCCGCAAGCGGGTCGCCAAGGCGGCCGGCGTGGCCCGGCTGGACGTCGACACCGCCGCCGCGGTCGCCGGTGCCGGGCTGACTCTCGACCAGGCCGCCGCTGTCGCCGTCTACGCGGGCGATGCCGACACCACCGCAGCCCTGATCGCGGCAGCGGGGGAGGGGCCCGGGCAGTTCGCTCACGCGCTGACCCGCGCCAAGCAGGCGAGGCAGGCAGCGGAGCAGGCCGCCGCTCTGCTGGCGGAGCTGACCGCCGCCGGGCGCACCGTTCTGGACAAGGACATCGGCCGCGCCGCCACCCGGCTGGCCGACCTCGAACACGACGGCGAGTCGCTGACCACCGACGGCCACGCCCGCAGCGGACCGCTCTTCACTTGGCTGTTAAGGCGCCTTCCCTGAAGGACTGGGTCTACCGCTGCACCAGTGGCACGCCGATCGTGACGCCGCAGTTGGTGACGAAGCGCCCGTCCTGTGGATCGGTGCGGTCGGCGTCGATGACCAGCACAGTTCCGGCGACCACGCCCGTGAAGGATTCACCGGTAGCCATGCACTGCTCGATGTGTGCTCGCACGGCCGGTTCCACTTGCGTGGTCAGGAACGACAGTCCTTGGGGGAAGTCGTCGGCGAGGGTCGGCGGCGGGCCGTCGACCGCCAGGATGGAGCCAGTGCCGAACGTGGCACTGGTGATCTGGTCGCCGGGCGTGGCCGGGTCACCGCGCCAGTTCGCTTGTTCGACGGTGGTGTACGTCAGGTACAGCCCGCCGTCGGCGTCCGGCATCGTCGGCAGCCCTCCGGGGGGCGCGGGGGTCTGGCCGGGCCAGCAGGACGTGTAGTCGGGGGGATAGCACTCCGACCCGCCTGCGAGCACGCCGGGCAGCGCTTGGGTCGGGGTCACCGCGTAGTGGTCAGCGCCGTAGGGCCAGACCGCATCGTCGGCCCTGTCGGTGTGTGCGGTCATCTCGGTAAGGCCGTGTCCGATGAACCGGTACTCGGCGTGGTCGGTCACCGCCGACTCGACAGGGGGCGTCTCGTACGCCTGACCGTCCTCCCACGAGCCGAGGTACTCGGCTTCGTCCATGGCATCGGTCACTTCAGGCCCATCCGACGGCCAGGCTCGCAGGAACGACGCGGCGACGATCTGCCGCATCCAATCGCCGGGGGCGAGTTGCCCCTCCGGTGTGATTCCGCCGATCGCTGTCCCATCGATGCGGGCACGGGCGTAGAGGAGGTCACCGGTGAGTGTAGAGACGACCTCGGCGATGGTCACCCGATCGTCGGGGTAACTGCCCTGCCGGTGACGACACCACAACTGAGCCGCCTCCGTGTTGCTGCGGACCTGAACGCAGAAGAAGCCCTCCGCCTGCAAACCGTCCGTGAGCCGCTCCACGTCACCGCCCACGCTGACCGGCCCGGCGACCGATTGCTCATCGAGTGGCTCGTGTGCGTAGGGCGCCTCAGGACCGGAGCCATGACGCTCGGCTCCGCTCACCGGCACCGGCCACGCAGTAACCAGGGCGGTCCCGGCTACACAGCCCAGCGCAGCCGCTGCCAGCAACCACCGGAGCCGTCGGCGCCGGACAGGGCGCGCCTCCCCCCGGGATGAACGCACCGCCACATCGGTGATCGACGTCCTTGGAGTGGACTTCTCGCCACCAGACATCAGCGCGTCCCCAAGCACCAGGCCAGGTCGTTGCCTGGGCGCGTTGAGACAGAGTGGGGCTCCCGTGCGCGCCCGGTCACGACTTGTATCACGGCGGTCTCCTAAAGGGCACGGTCAGCCTGATCACCCATCCCTTCTATCGGCAGGCCAGAACGATGCGGGCTGGATCGGAGCCCGATGAGCACCGCGACGCCGTTCCTGTCGGGCGGGCGAGCCGGCTCCCGCCTGCCCCCTATCCGGGTGGTCATATCGGATAGCTGCTCAGCGCTGGCGTGTAGTTGCGGCGTCCGGCGGCCATCCGTGCGCTCTCGGCCGAAGAAGGCGATCAGCCTCCCAGTTCGTGGATCACCTGGTCGAGCTTTGCGTTGTACTCCTGGTAGTCCCGGCGCACGGACTCGAAGCCGTCGATGTCGCGACCGATCGCCGCGAGCTCGGCGTCGGCCCGGGCGCGCAGTTCGGCGCCGTCGACGTCGGCCTCCTCACGGCATCGCGCGTCCATCACCGCGATGTCCCGCTCCCGGGCCGAGGGCACGATGCTGCCCGGAGGCTGATCCTGCTGCGCCGGGCTCATCTGGGCCACGACGGACTCCGATGGCATCTCATGAGGACGGTCGGGCAGGTCCATGACGCCGGCCGGGGCCATGCACGCCCGCCACTCCTCGGCCGCTATCGTCACCTCGTCGCTGGCTTCCAGGGCCGCCCAGCCCGCACTCTCGATTTCGTTGAGCAGTCGCTCGGGCGGAAGACCGAGACGTTCCCTGGTCCGCTCACCGCACCTGAGCCCCTTCTCCTCGACGGCCGGCGTCCACGTCTCGGCGTCCGGCCGCACAACCGGGATCGACCTCGGAGGGAGCTGGTACCCCCACTCCGCGGCAATCTCCTCGGTGAAGATCCGCTGACCGGTTCGAGAGTCGAAGCCCGGATCGGATCTCGAACTCGGGGGAACAACCTGGAACTCGGCGATGCCGTCGAGGCACTGCCGGAGGAGCAAATCGCGGGCGTAGCCGTCGCGCTGATCGCGGTGCTCGGGGACGAGAGCGTAGACCGGAGTCAGCGTGGCCGACGCGAGGTCGTACCCGTAGCGGGTAGCGACCTCCGTCGCGGTCGCCGCATCGGACGCCGGAGCGCTCGGCGAGCCGCACCCCGTGGCGAGGGCACCGATCCCCAGCACGCAGGCTGTCAGTGCACGATTCGGAAAACGCATGGCTGGGGCCTCTCCACGTAGAGATGGGATTGCATGTGGTCGCGCTTGCGGGTCTGCGAAGCCGCCGGTCACGGGGTGTAGGTGATCTGCTCGGCCATGGCGAGGACGTCGTCCCGGGTGAACTCCCGGGGCGCGTTCAGGAAGAAGAGCGTTCCGTCGGCGAACTGCCCGGCCAGCCACCACTGCTTATGGGTCTCGCTCCAGCTGTCCTCAACAAGGGCCAGCTGAGCCGGCCGGCCGTCGACGGTTACCTCGGTCACCGGACCCAGCCCGTCGACGTAGTCGAGCATGTTGTCGGGCGTGTAGCCGCGCCAGGTTTCCTGCAGGGCGACGGTCACCCGCTGATCCGGGTTCTCGTCGCTGACCACCGCGACGTACTCGTCATCGGCATAGGACGTCACTGACCAGCCGGCCGGGGCCAGTCCGACCTGCAGGTCGACCGGTACAGGACGGTCGATGAGCGCTTCCGCCACTGCGACCACCGCTGAGGTATCGGCGTACTCCTCCTCTCCTCGGATCCACACCCAATGACCGTCCCGCCTTTCCCAGATGAGGTCGGCGAAGGCCGAGGTGCATACCGTCGCGGGCTCGTCGGTCTGCGTCGGTGTCGAGGGCGCGAAGCGGCACAGCGGCTGATCATGGCGGGCGCGGACGAGGTCCGCCTCGCTGTGGCCGACAGAAACCGTTCCGGCCTCGATGACATCGTCGGGGGCGTAGTCATCCTGCGGCTGCTGGAACTCGTACTGCCACTCTCCCCGCGGGTCCTGGGTAGAGGCCCAGACGGTGAACCCAGCGCCGTCGGCGGCCCGGTACTCGGCCGTGAAGACCACGGGGCGCACGCCGGCCGGTGTGGGACCGCCGGACCGGCTGAGGGTCCGGGTCAGACCCTCCGGGGAGGGGTCAAGAGAGAGCGGGAAGGTGGCCTGCTCGGCGGCGACCAGGGTGATCTCGCTGGTCGGCGCGGCGATCTCGCCGTCCGGCGTTCGGGCGGCGTCGGAAGGGGCGATGATGACGGCGGTGGCCCCGGCTGCGGCGATCGAAACAACCGCCACGCCGGCGCGCAGGAGCGCCCTCCGGCCCGGGCGCCGGCGGCGCAGCCGCGGTGTGTTGCGCGCCTCGCGGGCGTCGGCGACCAGTTGCCGGGCGGCCACTACGGACGCGGGCTCGCGGTCGGCAGCGGTCAGGGTCTCGATCGGGTCGCTGCCGGCTTCCTCCCTCAGCGCCTGCAGGAAGTCCTCGGGCAGCGGCGGGAGTGCCTCGTCGAACCCGGCGGCAGCGGCCAGTCGGGCATCCAGTTCTCGCTCAGTGATCATGGTCGATCTCCTCGACGGATGCGGAGCTGTGGAGGACCTTTCGCAGTCGGGTGCGGGCGCGGTGCAGCCGGACGCGAGCGGTGCCTGCCGACAGGCCCAGGGCGGTGGCGGCCTGGGCCGGGGTCAGCCCCTCCCAGGCGATCAGGGTGACCAGTTCCCGGTCCTCGAGCGACAACTGCTCGAGGGCCCGGCGCACCAACTGCCGGTCGGCCCGGCCCTCGTGGGCGGTCGCCGGGTCGGGCACCGCTGCGTCGGACAGCGAGGCCGCCAAGCGCTGACCGAGCCGGCCCGCCCGAAGGGTGCTTCGGGCGGTGTTAGCCAGGCACAACCGGGCGATGCCGAACAGCCAGGGCCCCACCTCGTCGGCCTCACCGGGCAGATCGTCCCGTCGGCGCCAGGCGACCGCGAAGGTTTCCGCGACGACATCCAGGGCGTCATCGCGAGAGTCCGAGCGGCGGAGGGCGTACCGCAGCACCGCGGTGCCCCACGTCCGGTAGGCCAGTTCGAACGTCGTATCCGCCACGGACGGTGGGTAGCCGGTGGTGGGCGGTGGGTGTCCCTGCATCGCCATCACACACTGACATGTCCGGATGACGCCGATCGTTACAGCACCGACCCAGAAGACTTGCAGCAGTCACCCGGAAGCCTCAACGCCCTCAGCGACCCCACCAGCACCTGCGGCAGCAGTGCGGCTTTCCCACGCGCAGGGGATCGAGGCGTAGCCGACGCCCACGCCGACGCGTCCTGGCGTACGTCCGACGCCCGACTGCTCACGCCCGGCGTTGCCGGGCCGGTTGCTCGACTGCACCACGACCCGCACCCACGGAGCCCAGACCCAGCCCGAGAACGGTCAGCGCAGGGTCATCTCACCGTCCCGCAAGGGCAACCCCGTCCGACAAAGACCCGTGCAGCAGCCCCCGCGTGAGCAGGCTAGGCCTTCGGGCGTCGGAGCAGGTACTCCTTCATCAGACCGCCCTGCGACGGTGTGACGGCCGGCGGCCCGAGCAGTTCCCAGCCGTCTGCCGACAGGACGTCGAGGGCGTCCATCTGGCGTCGGAGGCTGGCGCTCTCAGGATTCACGGTCTCGTCGTCACCGGTCGTCAGGAAGTTGATCTTTCCCGGACGGCCTTCGGTGATGGTAACCAGCAGGGTTCCGTGTTCGTAGTGCGCCATGGCCCCGAGGGTGGACCAGCACCCGGCCGTTCACCGCAGTGGACGCCCGTCGACACGCCGCAGCAGGCGTGGGTCGCACCCGGCATCTCGCCTTCAGGACCGTCACCGCGAACGGTGAAACGTCGCAGCTCCAGCCGGGCGAGCCCTCGACGGTGTGCGCAAGGGCCGCCCGGTGACCATTCCCGCAAGGGACCACAACCGGCGCTCGAGCGGAGTCCCCGCCACACTGGCCCCTGGTGCAAGGCAGTTCCTGCCTCGGTGCGCCGGCGCCCAGAGCACCGCCGTCAACCGAGGTACCCGCGGAGAGCCAGCCAGACGACGGCTGCGCCTGGGCAGCCACGTGGCAGCCGCCAGAGCTGGGCCCGTCGCTAAACGATCTTCGACGATCTTCGCGAAATGCAACCATTCAAGGGTTATCAACGCCTTCAATCGACACCAACTCCGACACCTCGCGCATTGACCTGAGCCGGCCCGCTCTATCGTATTGGAAGCCCTCTCGATAAGACGGCACGCATGCTACCTTCGGAGGTAGGTCGGGCCCTGCTTTGCGGGGCCCATCGGCGTCTATTGGGGTGACTTGTTGGTCATTGTTGGGTGGCGTTGAGAATGCATGGCGGGATGAAGATCTACGCCGGCGCGCCGGCGGCTGCCCGGCAGTACGTGGAGGCTGACCGGGGTCGGGCGGATGACTACTACCTCACCGAGGGCGCCGGCGTCGCCCGCCGGTTCAGCGTCACCGAGGGGCGGGTGACCGAGCTGGCGCCGCTGACCGGCGACGCCTACGAGACGTGGGTGGCCGGCTGTGATCCGGGGACGGGCGAGCCGCGGGGGCAGCTGCGCGGCGACGGGCATGCGGTGCGGTTCGTTGAGGTGGTGGTCAACGGTCCGAAGACGTGGTCGCTGGCGGCCGCCCTGCATCCGGAAATCGCGACGGCGTATGACGCCGCGCAGGCCCGGGCGGCCGAGCAGATCACCGGCTGGCTCGGGCAGCACGCCACCACCCGGGTGGGTCCGCGCGGCGGACAGGTGCAGGTGCCGGTCGAGGTGGCCGAGGCGGTGACGGTGGCGCACTACACGTCACGCGCCGGCGACCCGCACCGCCATTTGCACCTGCAGATCAACGCCCGGGTATTTGCGGCGGGAAAGTGGCGCGGCCTGCACACCGTCGGCGTCCGCGATTCACTCGCCGCAATCAACGGTATCGGGCACGCCGCGGTCGCCTGCGACCCGCAATTCCGCGCCGCGCTCGCCGCCCACGGATATGCCTTGAATGCCGATGGAGAGATACGGCAGCTTACGGATTTCGTGGGCGCTTTCAGCGCACGGACCGCCCAGATCGCCCGGAACATCGATCGATACGAACGGGAATGGACCGCGGCGCATCCCGGCGAATCCCCCGGCCCGGCGTTGCGCCGCTCCTGGGACGCGCGAGCGTGGGCAGAGGACCGCCCGGACAAGCTGCTGCCACAGCCGGGGGAGGACCTCACCGCGCGGTGGTTGGCCGAGCTGGTCGCCCTGGGCTACCACGACGGGAACGTTCCCACCGGCCTGACACCCACCCCGGTCGGCATCCTGGACCGGGAGCAAGCCGTGGGCCGGGTGCTGGCCCGGCTGGCCGCCGCCCGCTCGGCGTGGAACGCCGCCGACGTGCGCGGGGAGGTCGAAGTGCTGCTCGCCGCCGCCGGCATCGTCACCGACCCGGCGGTGCGCATCGAGCTCGCCGAAGACCTCACCGCCCGCACCCTGTCCCAGTGCGTGCCGCTGCTGGACCGCGACGGGGTGCCCGAGCATATCCGGGCCTGGACCTCAAGACCGGTGCTCGCCGTCGAGGCCGACCTCACCGCCCGCCTCGCCGCCCGCGCCGCCGAGCGCCCGGCCGGCGTCGGTGACCCCGTCCCGACACCGCCGGTCGACGTCGCCGCCGCCGCCTCGCGGCTGGATGCCGGGCAGGCCGCGGCGGTCGCCGCGCTCGCCGGCCAGCGGCGGCTGGTGGTGATCGAGGGCGCGGCCGGCGCCGGCAAGACCACCACTCTCGCCGCCACCAGGACCCTGCTCGCCGAGCAGGGGCGCCGGCTGGTGGTGGTCACCCCGACGCTGAAGGCGGCCCAGGTCGCCCAAGTGGAGGTCGGCGCGGTCGCCGGGTCGGCGGCCCGGCTGGCCTTCGAGTACGGCTGGCGGTGGAATGCCGACGGGGCGTGGACCCGTCTCGCCGTCGGCCACACCGACCCGGGCACCGGCCGTGCGTATGCCGAGCCGGCCGAGCGGGCGCGGCTGCGGGCCGGTGACCTGCTCGTTGTGGACGAGGCGGGCATGCTGGATCAGGACACCGCCCGCGCACTCCTGACGATCGCCGACGAGTGCCAGGTGCGCGTCGCCCTGCTCGGTGACCGGCATCAGCTCGCGGCGGTCGGTCGCGGTGGCGTCCTCGACCTCGCCGCGGCTCAGGTCGACCCGACCGGGCACCTGACCCTGGTGGGGGTGCACCGGTTCACCCGCACCGACGCCACCGGCCGCACGACGCCGGACACCGACTACGCGAACCTGACCCTGGCGATGCGCGCCGGCACCAACCCCGGCAAGGTGTTCGACGCGCTGCTGGCCCGTGGGCAGATTCGGCTGCACCCCGACCCGCAGGCGCTGCGGGGGGCGCTCGCCGCCAGCGCGGCCGACGGCTACACCGCCGGCGAGCGCGTAGCCGTGGTGGTCGCCACCCGTGAGCAGGCCGCCGCCCTCAGCGCCGCCATCCGCGACCGACTCGTCACCCAAGGTCGGGTCGACGACCGGCGCGTGGTCGTCACCGGGGCCGGGGAGCGGATCGGCGTCGGCGACCGGATCGCCACCCGCCGCAACGACCGCGACCTGGCCGTCGCCAACCGCGACGTGTGGACGGTCACCGGCGTCGACCGGGACGGCGGGCTGCTCGTCACCCCTGACTACACGCCGCATGTCACCCCCGCCGGCAGCGCGCGCGCATCTGTCACCCCCGCCGTCACCCCGGCCCGGAAGCGGGCGCGGATGCTGCCCGCCGACTACGTCACCGCGCACGTGGAACTGGCCTACGCAACCACCGCGCACGGCACCCAAGGCGACACCGTGACCGCCGCGCACCTGGTGGTCGGCGAGGACACCGGCGCAGCGGCGGCCTACGTCGGGATGACCCGCGGCCGTACCGCCAACACCGCCCACCTCGTGGCGACGGACCCCGCCGAGGCGCGGGAGCAGTGGCTCGCAGTCTTCGCCCGCGACCGCGCCGACCTCGGCCCGGCGCACGCTGCCCGGCTGGCCGCCGCCGAGGCCACCCGCTACGCCCAGCAGCGCCCGCTTCAGCAGGCGCTCGCCGACCTGCACTCTGCCTGGACGGCCGAGCAACGCTGCCTGGATCGGCTCGCCCACGCCGAACCGCGCCGGGACGCGCTGCGCGAGATCGTCGCGCTCGAGTCCGCCTACGCCGACCGGGCCGCCGCGCTGACCGACGCCTATCGGCAGACGGGAATCGACGCCCGCCACGCCACGGCACGGGCCGACGCCAGCGGTGCGGTCGTCACCGCCGAGACCGACCGGATCCGCGACACACTGCTCGGCAGCTGGGACACCGGGCGGGACGCCGCCCGCGACGCCGCGCAGGTCGTGCTCGACGGTCCCGGCCGGCTCCGACTTCGGCGGGCGGCGGTGAACCGGGCGGGCGAGCAGCTGGTCGACTGGGCGGACGCCTGGCGGCCCCACCTGCCGGCCATGCCCACCGACCCGCAGCAGATCGCGCGCCTGGCCGACCGGTCCGACGACCGACCGCGGCTGTGGACTGCCTTCGACTCCTACGCCCGCCACCACGCCGAACACGCCCACCCCGAGCACGCTCAGTTGCGCGCGACAGCAGCCACCGCCCAGAAGGCCCACCGGCACGCCGGGGCCGCGGTGGCCGACGCCCGCCGTCAGCACGAGGCCCGGCTCGCCCGCTTCGGATCCCTGGCCTGGATCCTCGACCCGGCGGAGCGGCTGGCCGACACCGGCCGGGACATCGCCACCGCCCGCACCGAACTCGCCGCCGTTCGCGCTCGCATCGTGCGACTGACGGCCGAGCCGGCCCTCGTCGCCCAGCCGGCCGACCAGCTAGCCAGAGAGCGTGACCACTGGCGGGCCCGCCGCGACCCCGAGCTCGCTACCACCCAGGCACCCGCATCCCCGTCGGCGCCACCGCAGCCGGTCGTCCGACCGCCGCGCCCCGAGGATGTCCGACGGCTCGCACTACATCCCGATGCGGGCCTGGGGATGCCTCGGTGAATCCCCAGGGTGGCGGGAGTGGGAAGACAAGTCCGATTCGCGGTGTCAGCGTTCGGGTCAGCAGACGAGCCGAGACTGTGCTGGCCATGGCCAGATTCAGGACCAGGGAGGCGATGAGCGGTGGCGTCGATCGCGAGGCGGCCTGACGGCACATACCGGCCGCGGTACCGGGATGAGAACGGCAAGGAGCACGCCCGCCACTTCAAACGCAAGGTCGACGCCCAGCGGTGGCTCGACGAACAGACCGCGGCGTTAGTGCGCGGGGACTGGGTCGACCCGAAGAGGGGTCGGAGCACCTTCAGCGCCTATGTCGAGACTTGGCTGCCCGCGCAGCCGCTACGCGACTCGTCCCGCCGGGCCTACGACTCCTATCTGCGGAATCACCTGCTGCCCACCTTCGGGGACAAGCGGCTGTCGGCAGTCACGCGAACTCAGGTGCTCGCGTTCCGTCGCGGGATCGAGGCGAAGCTGTCGCCGACGACCAGTCGTCAGATGATGGCGCTACTGGCCGGCATCTTTGCCGACGCCGTCGAGGACGGGTTCCTCGCCAAGTCACCGTGCCGGGACACCGTTCCTCCTCGGCCGCACCGGGAGAAAATCGTCCCCTTGACGGTCGAGCAGGTCGCGGCCTTGGTCGACGCCGCGCCCGACCGGTACCGCGCCCTGGTCGTCCTGGGCGCCGGGTGTGGGCTTCGGCTCGGCGAGGCGCTCGGCCTCAAGGTGAGCAGAGTCCGGTTCCTTGAGCGGGAGCTGGACGTCGTCGAGCAGTTGACGCTCGTGCCCGGCGCGCCGCCGAAGCTCGCACCGCCGAAGACCCGGGGAAGTATGCGCACGGTGCCGCTGGCCGATGTGGTTGCCGCCGCGCTGGCTCAGCACCTCGCTGCGTTCCCGGCCGGACCAGACGATCTTGTCTTCCGATCGCGCACCGGCGGCCCGATCTGGCCCAACACCTTCAACAACTCGGCGTGGCAGCCACTTCGCAAGCGCGCCGGCCTCCCGACCGCACGGTTCCACGACCTGCGGCACTTCACCGCCTCAGCGCTGATCCGCTACGGCGAATCAGTCAAGACCGTCGCGCATGTTCTCGGTCACGCGGACGAAACAGAGACGCTGCGCACCTACAGCCACTTGTGGCCTGATGCGGAAACTCGCACGCGTGCCGCCGTCGACGCTGCGTTCGCCGCAGAAGCGCAGTTGCTGCCGCGACGCGCTGACGCCTGAGGCCGATGCGCATAGGCTGCCACGGCCGTTGTCTGGAAGGGTGCGTGCGTGGGGGACTTCTTGGCCGCTGGAGGAGGTGCGCTCCTCGGCGGCATCATCGGAGCTCTCGCTGGAATCTTCGGGGCACGTTTAGCCACCCGGACGGCTCGTCGTGACCAGATGTGGAAGCGCGTCGAGTGGGCGCTGTCCATGGTTCTCAAGGACGAGCCGCGAGCACAGCTGCTCGGCTACCTGGCTCTGGCCGAGATTGTCGGCCGCGGCATGGCGGACAAGCGTGACGTACGGATCATCAGCGTGCTGGCTAACGCCGCCCTCGAGGATCTAGAGGGCGAGGTCAGCGAAGGTGATGACTTCGCGGTCAACGACGTTGAGGGCGAGCCGGACGAGCCGGACGAGCCGGACGAGCCGGACGAGCCGGACGAAGCATGAGATATCCGCCTGAATCCAACGCCAGACCGGCGCGCCACAGGCGCATGGTGCCGCCTGTCTGGTCCGTCGGGCCGTCTACCCTCCAACGGATCACCCGTGCCTTCACAGGCTGGAAGCGGATGCCCCAACGGAGCCAGGAAGACCTAGAGTGGGCCGACAGCGTGCTTCACGGCGTCGAGATCGCGATCGGGGACACCCCGCTCAACGAGATCGAGTTCGTCGTCGAAGCGCCGAAGCGGAAGGGCCGGACATGAAGCGTGTCGTCGTCACGCCGACGCAGGTCGCTGCCGCACGTGTTCGTGCGGCAGCCGACAAGCAACTTGGCGAACGCACGCCCGCCTGGATCCTCAAGCTGGCGGACACAAGACTGGTGGGGGACCGGCGGGCCGCCCCCTCCGCCCGCCAGGGGAAGCCTCTCAAGGCGGCCATCCGCGCCAAGACACCGCACTAAGACGTAGGTAGCTGCCAGAGGGTCCCGCGCGACGCGGACTCTCTGCGGACTCGGAAGGTCTTCCTTCTCGCTGACCTGCCGAAACGGCACTGCCGCGCGTCATCCCCGACATCACCCGTCGGCACATGGCGGTGAACATCCGCAAGTTCGTGCTGCAGGCCCACTCGCTCGACGAGCTGGTCGCGCTGGGCACGCTCACCGCCCAGGCCGCCCGCTTCCTCGAGGCCGCGGTCGCCGCCGGGCTGAACATCCTGGTCTCCGGCGGCACCCAGGCCGGCAAGACGACGCTGCTCAACTGCCTGTGCGCCGCCGTTCCCGCGCGGGAGCGGGTGATCACCTGCGAGGAGGTCTTCGAGCTGCGGGTGCCGCTGCCCGACGTCGTCTCGATGCAGACCCGCCAGCCCAACCTCGAGGGGGCCGGGGAGATCCCGCTGCGTCGGCTGGTGAAGGAGGCGCTGCGGATGCGGCCCTCCCGGATCGTGGTCGGCGAGGTGCGGCAGGAGGAGTGCCTGGACCTGCTGATCGCGCTGAACTCCGGGCTTCCGGGCATGTGCACGCTGCACGCCAACAGCGCCCGCGAGGCGGTGGTGAAGATGTGCACCCTCCCGCTGCTGGCCGGGGAGAACATCGGTACGTCGTTCGTCGTCCCCACCGTGGCTTCCAGCGTGGATCTGGTGGTGCACGCGGGCACCGATGCCGACGGCCGGCGGCGGGTGCGCGAGATCGTCGCGTTGCCCGGCCGGTCCGAAGACGGGGTCATCGAGACCGCCGACGTGTTCACCAGCCGTGACGGCCGCCTGGTGCGGGCGGACGGCTACCCCCCGCACCCGGAGCGGTTCGCCGCCGCCGGGTTCGACCTCGCGGGGCTCCTGGCATGACGGAGTCCGGCGCGCTGCTCGGGCTGCTGCTCGGGGTCGGCCTGCTGCTGATCTGGCGCAGCGGCTCCCGCGCGCCGGCGCCGCGCACCGATCCGCGCCGTCCCGGGCGACGGCAGGAGTTGCTGGCCGCCGCCGGGCTCACCGGCATCAACGGCGCGCAGCTGCTCGCCCTGCAGATGGGGCTGGGGCTGCTGGTCACCGTCGTCGTCCTGCTGACGACGAGCACGGTGACCGTCAGCCTTGTCTTCGGGCTCTTCGGCTTCCTGCTGCCGCACGCGCAGGTGCGCCGCCTGGCCGGCAAGCGCCGGGCCGACCTGCGCGAGGTGTGGCCCGAGGTCGTCGACAACCTGGCCTCGGCCGTGCGCGCCGGCCTGTCGCTGCCCGAGGCGCTGTCGGCGCTGTCAACCCGCGGACCGGAGGTGCTGCGGCCGCCGTTCGCCCGGTTCGCCGCCGAGTACCGCTCCAGCGGCCGGTTCGGGCCGTGCCTGGACCGGCTCAAGGACGACCTCGCCGACCCGGTCGGTGACCGGATCATGGAGACGCTGCGGGTGGCCCGGGAGGTCGGCGGCAGCGACCTGGGGCGCGTACTGCGCACGCTGTCGACGTTCCTGCGCGAGGACGCCCGAGCGCGCGCCGAGCTGGAGACCCGGCAGGGCTGGGTGGTGCAGGCGGCCCGGCTGGCGGTGGCCGCGCCGTGGGTCGTGCTGCTCCTGCTGGCCACGCAGTCGACCACGCTGGCCGCCTACGACTCGGCGCTGGGCACCGCGATCCTGCTCGGCGGCGGGGCGGTGTGCCTGGTCGCCTACCGGCTGATGCTGCGGATCGGGCGGCTGCCCGAGGACGTGCGGGTGCTCCAGTGAGCGCAGGCGTCCTGGGCATGCTGCTCGGCCTGCTGGCCGCGACCGGGCTGGTGCTCGTGCTGACGTACGCGCCGCCGTTCCGCTCGGTACGGCTGGTCGACCGGCTCGCGCCCTACGTGCACGACACCCCGCCGCCGTCGCGTCTGCTCGGCACCGCGACCGAGCCCGGCCTCCTCACCGCGGTGCGCCGGATCGCCGGTCCGTCGATCAGCAACGGCGCCCGCGTGGTCGACCGCTTCGTCGGCGGGCGGGCCGCGGTGCGCCGCCGGCTCGACGCCCTCGGTGGCGAGCTGACGGTGGAGGACTTCCGCATCGAGCAGGTCGTCTGGGGCGGGCTCGGCCTGCTCGGGGCGGCCCTGGTCGCCGCGGTCGGGTCGCTGGCCGCCGGCGACCTCAACGTGCTGTCGGCCGGGCTGCTCTGCGTGGCCGGCCTGGTCGGCGGGGTGCTCGGCCGCGACTGGTGGCTCACCCAGCAGGTGCAGCGGCGCGAGGAGCTGCTGCTCGCGGAGTTCCCGGTGGTCGCCGAGCTGCTCGCGCTCGCGGTGACGGCGGGGGAGAGCCCCACGGCCGCGATCGCACGGGTCACCCGGCTCTCCGGCGGGGAGCTGGCCCGCGAGCTGGGTGCCGCGCTCGGCCGGGCCCGGGCCGGCGTCCCGCTGACCGACGCGCTGCAGCAGGTCGCCGACCGCACGTCCCTGGACCCGCTGGCCCGGTTCATCGACGGCCTGCTCGTGGCCATCGAGCGCGGCACGCCGCTGGCCGAGGTGCTGCGCGCCCAGGCCGCCGACGTGCGCGAGGCCGGCAAGCGGCGGCTGCTCGAGGCCGGCGGCCGCAAGGAGATCGCCATGATGGTGCCGGTCGTCTTCCTGGTGCTGCCGGTCACCGTCCTCTTCGCCCTGTTCCCCGGGTTGATCAGCATCGTCTCGCTGGCGCAGTGAGCCCGCGGACAACCGGAAAGGAAGCCCTCATGCGTGCCTACGCCTTCATCTCCGCGACCCTCGTCGCCCTGGTCGAGCGGTTGCGCGGGGAGGATCCCGAGCGGGGCGACGTGCCCGGCTGGGTGATGATCACCGTGATGACCGCCGCGCTGGTGCTGGCGATCCTGATCCCGTTCCGCGCGGCGATCGTCGAGGCGGTGACGAACGCGCTGACGTCGGTCACGAGTGCCGGCTGAAGAAGAACCTCGCCGCCCCCCACCGCTCGCACGCTCGCGGCGGGGCCCTGCAGCGAGGCCGTTCCAGCAGCTCACCCCGGGGGACGAGGGCGAGCGCGGCAGCGCCGTCGTCGACTTCGTGCTGGTCTCGCTGCTGATCGTCGCGCTGCTGCTGGCGGTGCTGCAGGTGGCGGTCTACGTGCACGTGCGCAACGTGGTCACCGCGAGCGCCCAGGAGGGCGCGCGGTACGCGGCGGCCGCCGACGTCGACTCCGCCTACGGCGCCGCGCGCACCGTGGAGGTGGTGGCGCGGGCGACGTCGGAGAGGACGGCGCGCGGGCTGGCGTGCACGTCGGGGGAGGAGGCCGATCCCTCCGGCGCGACGCTGGTGGTGGTGCGCTGCTCCGGGTCCGTGCCCTCGCTGCTGGCGGCGCTGGGGAACCTGCTGCCGCTGGAGGTCACCGGCCGGGCGATGAAGGAGGCCGGGTGAGGTGGCTGCGCGCCCGCCTGGGCATGGTCGGTGGTGAACGCGGGTCGGCGCTGGTGGAGTTCGTGTTCATCGCGCTGGTGGTGTTCGTGCCGCTGGTCTACGTGGTGGCGGGGTTCTCGGCGGTGCAGCGCGGGGTGTTCGCCTCGCAGGCCGCGGCGCGGGAGGCCGGGCGGGCGATGGGCACCGCGCCAGATCCGGTGAGCGGGCACGAGCGGGCGCTGCGGGCGGCGCAGCTGGCGGTGGCCGACCAGTCGATCGAGGCCACCGACCTGCAGCTCGCGTACGCACCGGCCGGCGCAGGGTGCGAGGCGGCGGGCAGCTACACCCCGGCGCTGGCGCCGGGGGAGGAGTTCTCCGTCTGCGTGACGGTGACCGTGCGGATCCCGCTGCTGCCGGAGTTCGTCGACGCCAACACCGCCACCGGCCAGTTCGTCGTCGAGCGCGACCGCTACGTCGACGGCTGATCGAGCGTGGAGAACGCGATCAGCCGCGAGTGCGTGAGCGCAGGGCCGACCGCGGCGGACGGGCTCGCACGTACTGGCGGACCCTGCCGAGCAGGCGGTGAGCTCACCGGCGTCCTCGGCGAGCACGGCGGGGATCTGGAATCGCGCGGAGCGCAGAGCAGCCTCGGCGCGGACCTGCGTCTCCGGTCGGGCGGGCGTCGGGCGCGACGGGCCGGTCCCGGCGATTCCGCGGCCGGATCAACAACTGCTCGTTGCTGCCGATGTCTCCGCTGGCTGGAGGAACGGGGGAGTGATGATCATCGCGCGCACGTGCGCACAGTGCGGAACGGTCGTGAAGGGAACGCGGTTCTGCTCGAGCTGCGGAGCTGCGCTCCCGGACGGCGTGGCTCCCGGCGGTGCTCCCGCGCTCTCCACCGGGACCGGGAACCCCCTGGACGGCGACGCCCTCCCGTCGCAAGACGCGCCGATCCAGGCAACCCCCACCGGCGTCCTACCGGCGCCGGGCGATCCTGCCGCATCAGAGTCGGTGCCCTGGTTGCGCGCGGATCCTGGACCTCCGCCTCCTGCGGGTCGGCCCAACGTGCTGGCGCTCCTGGTCGTGGCGGCGCTCGCGCTCTCGGGATGGGCGATCGTCCGCGGCGTCGAGGAGCACACCCTGAGCGGCAGCGTCCTGCTCGTCGACGCGGCGTACGTGGGTCTCACCGCGGGCAGGTCGTGCACCGGTGAGGGCGGATACGGCGATCTGGGCGGTGGCGCCCAGGTCGTCCTCACCGACGACCGTGGCGAGACGCTCTCGACCGCCCGGCTCTCCGCCGGCGAGTACGACGGCCTCGGATGCGTCTTCTCCTTCGCCCTCGAAGACGTCACCCGCGCGGACTTCTACGGCCTCACCATCGCCGGCGGCAACCGGGGCCACCTGCAGTACTCCTACGAGGAGCTGTCGGACGCCGACTGGTCCCTCCAGCTGTCGATCGGAGACGACTGATGCCGTGGCCCCGCCGGATCACCGCTGATGCGCTGGGCGGTCTGCTGCTGATCAGCGCTGCGGCCGTGCTCCTCGCGACGCCGTACGACGGCGGCTCGTGCAAGAACGTCGCGGCCGCCTACGCGCTTCCCGCCGCTTCTCTCCCCGAGGCGCATCGGCCGACCGCGCCCGCAGCGCTCGCCGACGCGCGCCGGGCCGTCACCTCGGCCAACGCCGAGATGGCTGCGCTCCAGGGTGAGCAGGCTGCAGTGGAAGCCGCTCGCGTTGCCGCCCAGGAGGCGAGGACGGCCGCGAACGAGGCCCAGGACGATCTCTGGGAGTCGTCCTTCACGGGCGGCTACTTCCCCGACAGCTCCCTCGCCCAGTACGACGTCGACTCCGCCGAGAGCGCTGTCGAGTACGCGGAGGACTGGCTGGCGCACGTGCAGGAGAACCTCACGTCGGAGTACGCCTTCTACACGCAGGCGGACGTCGACGAGGCCCAGCAGGACCTGGACGACGCGCGTGCGGAGCTCGCGGAGGCGGAGGCGGCGCTCTCGCGCGCCAGGAGCGAGGAGGCGGCTCGGGAATCCGAGGCAGCGGACGCCGAAGCGACGGCCGAGGAGCTAGCAGCGGCTGCGGACGTCGCGGAAGCCGCAGCAGCCGAGGCGGCCAGCGGCCTGGCGGCTCGGGAGAGCGCGGCGCAGAGCCGCCTGTCCTCCGCCCGGTCGCGGGTCGCGGCGCTGGAAGCCGACCACGAGGCCACCCTCGCCGAGTGGTCGCACGAGCAGCGGGAAGCGGCCGACGAGGTGACCGCCCTCAACAACGTGCGGGACTCCTGCCGGGAGAACGGCGTCTGGCGCGCCGGTGTGGCCCTCCTCGATGTCGCGCTGGCGGCCGTGCTGCTCCTCCGCCGGTGGAGGCCCGGCTTGCCGCGGCACCTCCGGCGCCCGTGGAGGAAGCGGTGACCCTCGGCGTGGAGGGAGCGCCGCGGATGCACTGCTCCGCCTGCGGGGCGTCGCTGACGACCGGTGACCGCTTCTGCGGGGACTGCGGCACGGCCGTCGCGGGCGGCTGGCCGCCACCCGATGACCCGCCGCCCGCCGGCCCGCTGCGCGCCCCTGCCGACTCCGCGGTCGCTGTGCCGGGCGTGCTCGACGGCGTGGTGGCCCAGTTCTCCCGCGTGCCCTTCGCCTCGCTGCTGCCACTGCGGCGGTGGGCGGGCGACTCCGGCTGGCGTCAGGGGCGCACGGCGCTGTTCCTGCTGATGGCGCTCGCCCCGTTCGGGCTCCTGCAAGCCACCTCCGACGACACGGACGTCGAGCGGGTCGCCGTCGGGTTCGCCGTCTACTTCGCCGTGCTGTGGCTGGTCGCCATCCGGGAGCTGGTCCGACCGGAACCCCTCGGCTGGCTGACCATCGCGAAGATCAGCGCTTTCACGGCGGTCGCCGGGGTCGCCATCGCCATCGCCGTCGAGGAGCAGCTCGGCGCCAGCACGGACGACTGGTTCGCCAGCATCGTCACGGTCGGCATCCCGGAGGAGGTGGCCAAGGCGCTGGCGATCCTGCTGTTCCTGCGAGCCGGGCGTGGGCGGTGGGCTCCGCGCACCTATCTCTACGCGGGGGCTGTCAGCGGACTCGCCTTCGGCGCGGCCGAGGCGGTCACCTACACCGTGGCGTACGCCTCCGTGCTGGACCTGGACGACGGGGGGCTGGTCGTGAGCCTGTGGCGCCTGCTCTGCGGCGGCCTCTTCCACGCCTGCATGGCGGGGATCGTCGCCTTCTTCATCGGGCTGGGCGCCTGGTACCGCGACGTCTGCTTCCACCTGCTCGGTTTCGGCCTCGTCATCGCCGGCGTCCTGCACGGCCTCTACAACTACCTGTCCGACGGGTGGGGCGGCACGGCGCTCGCCGCCCTGACCGTGTTCACGTTCGTCGGGTACGTGCAGGACGGTGACCGGATCGGCGCCCAGCTGAGGTCGTCGGGAGCCGTGGCGACCACGTGAGGAGTCCTCGGCTGCGTGCTCTGGTCGGGTGGTCGCCGAACCGTGCCGCCGGCGGCCCGACCTGACCCCGGGCGGCCAGCACCTCGGCAGCACCTCGGCGGCTCCGCGTCGGCGCCGCGGAGGCCGAGCGCAAGGACGACGAGGGCCGCCAGGCAGGCTAGGCCGCGGCGCGCTCGGCGTCGCTGTCAGAGGCGGGACCGGCGCAGGTCAGCCGTGGACTCCCAGTGACTGGTGAAAGCCATCAGGAGGGCGTCGAGCGGCAGCCGCTCGCGCGCCGTCCGCTCGCGGGCGGCGAGCGCCTCGGGCAGCTCGGCGTCGTCGTCGCGCACGCCCAGGGTGACGACGACCAGCGGGACCACGTCAGCCGGCAGGTCGAGGAGTGCAGACACCCGGTCCCGGTCGAAGCCGCCGAGCTGGTGCACCGCCAGGCCCTCGTGCTCGGCCTGCACGGACAGGTGCGCGACCGCCTGGCCGGTGTCGTAGACCCACGGCCGCGGGCTGCCGTCCGGGCCGGCGGTCTCGGCCGCGACGACGACGAGCGCGGACGACGCATGCGCCCACACCCGGTTGCCCCGCGCGAGCGCGTCCTGGACGGCCGCGAACTCGGGCGTCCCACGCCGGGCCACCGCGAACCGCCACGGCTGGCTGTTGTTCGCGCTCGGCGCCCACCGGGCGGCCTCCAGGAGCGCGGTCAGCTGCGCGTCGGTCAGCTCGTGCGCCGCATCCAGGGCCCGAGAGCTCCACCGCCCGGCCAGCAGGGGGTGCAGGGGCACGGCGGTGACGGCGGTCTTGCAGGCGCTCATGCCATCGACAGCCCGAGTCGAGGGTTCGATCTTCCGTGCGGTCGGTCACCCGGCCGACGGGCTCAGCGGCGGACCGCGTCCAGGTAGCGCAGCACCGCGGTGACCCGCCGGTCGGCGGCGTCGGTCGGCGGCAGGTCGAGCTTG
This sequence comes from Blastococcus sp. SYSU DS0828, assembly GCF_054050975.1. NCBI lineage: Bacteria > Bacillati > Actinomycetota > Actinomycetes > Geodermatophilales > Geodermatophilaceae > Blastococcus > Blastococcus sp. SYSU DS0828. The sequence goes on from NZ_JBJHAK010000003.1 coordinate 77,590, forward strand.
GCGAAGATGCTGCGGATGTGCTTGTGCACCGCTCCGTCGGTGACGACCAGCCGGGCGGCGATCGCGGCGTTGCCCAGCCCCTCGGCCATGAGCGCGAGCACCTCCCGCTCGCGGGCGCTGAGCCGGTCCAGCCCGGCGTCCGGACGCGACCGGGTGAGCAGCTGGGCCACCACCTCGGGATCGATCGCCGTCCCGCCCTCCGCGACCCGGTGCAGCGCGTCGAGGAACTGCTCCACCCGCCCCACCCGCTCCTTGAGCAGGTAGCCCAGCCGCCGCGCCCCACCGGCCAGCAGCTCGGTGGCGAACGCCTGCTCCACGTAGGCCGACAGCACCAGCACCGCCAGCTCCGGCTGCCGGCGCCGGGCCTCGACCGCGGCCCGCACCCCCTCGTCGGTGTGCGTCGGCGGCATCCGCACGTCGACGATCGCCACGTCCGGGCGGTGCTCGTCGACGGCGGCCAGGAACCCCTCCGGCCCGTCCGCGGTCGCCACGACCTCCAGCGACTCGGCGCGCAGCAGCAGCGCCAGCCCTTCCCGCAGCAGCGCGTCGTCCTCGGCGATCACGATCCGCACGGCAGCGCCACCTCCAGCGTCGTCGGCCCACCCGGCGGGCTGGTCAGCGTGAACTCCCCGTCGTGCGCCTCCACTCGCCGGCGCACCCCGGTCAGCCCGGAGCCGCCGCCCTCGACCGCCCCGCCGCGCCCGTCGTCGGTCACCGCCAGGTGCAGCCGGCCCCCCTGCAGGCGCACCGCCACCCGCGCCGCCGTGGCGCCGCTGTGCCGCGCCACGTTGGTCAGCGCCTCGGCGGCCACGAACCAGGCGGTCGCCTCCACCGACGCCGGGCACCGCACCGGGACGTCGACGTCCACGGTGCACGGCACCGGGCTGGCTGCCGCCAGCCCGGTCAGCGCGCCGGACAACCCGCGGTCGACCAGCACCGGCGGCAGGATCCCGCGGGCGACCGACCGCAGCTCGGCCAGCGCCTGCTCGGCGGCGTCCTGTGCCCGCTCCAGCAGCTCCTCGGTGGCCGCGGGATCCCGCCGCAGCGAGCGGCGGGCCGCACCGAGCAGCACGGTCGTCGTCACCAGCCGGTTCTGCGTGCCGTCGTGCAGCGACCGCTCGATGCGCCGCAGTTCGGCCACGTGCGCGTCCAGCGCCGCCGCCCGCGTGGCGGTCAGCTCGGCCACCCGCAGCGACAGGTCGGTGCCCGGCGGTGCGGACAGCAGCCGCCGCGCCGCCCGCGCGTGCAGCCGGGCCATCCCCGGGGTCGCCCCGACGGTCAGCGCCGCCCAGCCGAGCCCGAGCAGCGCCACGGCGGCCGCGCCGGTCCAGGTGTCGACCGACCACCACCACGGCCGGCTCGCCTCGCCCGGCGGCAGCAGCGGCCACCACAGCGGGAAGGTCAGGTCGCGCACCGCGTAGACGGGCAGCCCGACCCCGACCAGCGTCCACACCAGCCCGACCGTCGCCGCCCCGGCCAGCCAGGCCAGCTCCCGCCGGGCCGCCGGGTCGAACGGCGACCGGGGCGCCGCGGCGGGGCCGAGGACGTCGGGGCCCCAGCGGGCGAGGCGGGCGCGCTCCCGGTCGGCCAGCGCGTGCACCAGCCGCAGCGCCCCCGGGACCAGCAGCACGCCGATGCCGATCAGGCAGGTCAGGGCAACGACGAGCACCCAGAGCAGCACGACCAGTGCCAGCAGCGAGGTGCCGAGCCCGCCGCCGAGCTGCTCGAGCGCACCCAGGGTGTCCCGGCCGGCCCGGACCGCCGCCGGGCGCAGCCCACGCGCGACCGCGGGAGCCGGCGCGACGGGCGGGGGAACGGAAGGCACCCCCGAACGCTAGGAGCACCGGGGCCTCGCCGTCAGCACCCGGGCCGCAGGAGTACAGCCTGCTGTACCTCGAACGGGCAGGTCAGGGGATCGGCAGGCCGCCGCGCCGTCCCGAGGATCGAACACGTACCTATCCCGCCACCTCCAGGAGCCCGTCGTGCCCGACCCCTACCGCCTCGACGACACCTCGCCGTCCCCCGCTCCCGACGGCCACCCCATCCCGCCCCGGTACGGCACCCCGCCGTACCGGCCCGCCGGGGACGGCGGGCGCCTGCGGACCGCGCTGTGGCTGCTGCTGGCCCTCAGCGTCGCCGTCAACGCGCTCGCGTCGTTCGGCGTGCTGCCCCTGGTGGCCAGCATCGTCTCCGGAGTGGTCACCGCCGGCTGCGTCGCCGCGCTGATCACCCTGCACGTCCGCCGGCGATGACCGCCGCCCTGCGCCGGCCGGGCACCGGCCCGGCCGCGCCCCAGGAGCCCGCCGTGGCGCTGCACGGGGTCACCAAGGTGCACCCCAACGGCGTCCGGGCCCTCGACGACGTCACACTCGCCGTGCCGCGCGGCTCCTTCCTCGCGGTGATGGGCCCCTCCGGCTCGGGCAAGAGCACCCTGCTGCACTGCGCGGCGGGCCTGGACACCCCCACCGCGGGCGACGTGCTGCTCGACGGCACGGAGATCGGCCGGCTCGACGAGACCCGCCGGACGGAGCTGCGCCGCGACCGGATCGGCTTCGTGTTCCAGGCCTACAACCTGGTACCGGCGCTGACCGTCGCCGACAACGTCACCCTGCCGCTGCGGCTGGCCGGGCAGCGCCTGGACCACGAGTGGGTCCGCTCGCTGGTGGACCGGGTGGGGCTGACCGGCCGGCTCGGCCACCGCCCGACCGAGCTCTCCGGCGGGCAGCAGCAGCGCGCAGCGATCGCCCGGGCGCTCGTGGCCCGGCCCGCCGTCGTCTTCGCCGACGAGCCCACCGGCGCGCTGGATCTGCGCAGCGCCGGCGAGGTGCTCGGGCTGCTGCGCGACCTGGTCGACGAGCTCGGCCAGACCGTCGTCATGGTCACCCACGACCCGGCCGCCGCCGCCCGCGCCCACCGCGCGCTGGTGATGGCAGACGGCCGGGTCGTCGAGACGCACGAGGCTCCGGCCGCCGCCGAGCTGGCCGCCCGCCTCGCCGAGCTGGGGCGGTGAGCCCGGTGTTCGCGATCGCCGTCCGGATGACCCGCCGCCGGCTGGCCGCGCTCGTCGCGGTGGTCTGCGCGGTGCTCGGCGGGGCCGCCATCGTCACCGGCACCGGGGTGCTGGCCGAGTCCGGCCTGCGCTCGGAGCTGCCGGTCGGCCGGCTGGCCGCCGCCGACGTGCTCGTCGCCGCCGACCAGACGGTGCGGTCGTCGGGGGAGCTGCCGGTCGCGCTGCCCGAGCGGGCCGGCGTGCCCGCAGACCTGGCCGGCCGGCTCGCCGGTCTGCCCGGCGTCACCGCCGCCGCCGGCGACCTCGCGTTCCCGGCCGCCGTGCTGACCGCCGACGGCGACGTGGTCGGCGGCGACGCCCCCGCCGCCGCGGGCCACGGCTGGAGCTCGCTGCAGCTGCTGCCCGACCGGCAGGTGCGGGGCAGGCCGCCGGTCGGCCCGGACGAGGTCGCCGTCGACCCGGCCGTGGCCGCGGCCGCCGGCCTCGAACCGGGCGATCCGGTCCGCGTCGTCGCCGCGGGGCGGACGGCGGAGTACCGGGTGACGGCGGTGGCCGGGCCGGCCGGCGCGGGCGTGCTGTTCGCCGACGACGTCGCCCCACGGCTGGCCGGGCGCACCGGCACCGTCGACCTCGTCGGCCTGCGGGTCGAGCCGGGCGCCACGGACCGGGTCGCCGACGCCGTGCGCGCGCAGGTCGCCGACGCCGGCCTGGTGGTGGCGACCGGGGGCGACCGGGGGGAGCTGGTGCTGCCCGAGGCAGCCGCCGCCCGCAGCCTCCTCGTCGCGCTGGCCTCCTCGCTGGCCGGGGTGCCGCTGCTCGTCGTCGGGTTCGTCATCGCCGGCGCGCTGTCGGTGTCGATCGCCGGCCAGCGGCGGGAGCTGGCGCTGCTGCGCGCGGTCGGCACCACCCCGCGGCAGGTGCGCAGGCTGGTCGCGACCCAGGCCGGCCTGGCCGCCGCTGTCGCGCTGGTCCCCGGGATCGCGCTGGGTTACCTGCTCGCCGACCGGTTCCGCCGGCTGCTGGTCGGTACGGGCCTGATCCCCGAGCAGCTGCCGCTCACGTGGAGCCCGCTGCCGGCGCTGGCCGCCACGCTGCTGCTGCTCCTGGTCGTCCAGATCGCGGCCCGGGGCGCGGCGTGGCGGGTCTCGCGGGCGCCGGTCACCGCCGCCCTCGGGGAGAGCCGCACCGGGCCGGCGGTGCCGTCGGCGGTGCGCACCCGGATCGGCCTGGGGCTCCTGGTGGCCGCCCTTCCGCTCGCGGTGCTGCCGCTGCTGCTGCGCTCGCAGCTCGGTGCGGCGGGCACGTCGCTGGCCGGCATCGTCGGCGCCATCGGTCTGGCGCTGGCCGGCCCGGTGCTGCTGCGCCGGGTCACCGGCGGGCTGGCCCGCCGGCTCCCGGCGAGCACCTCCGCGCCGACCTGGCTCGCGGTGGCCAACCTGCACGGGTACGCACTGCGTTCGGCCGGCGCGGTCACCACGCTGGCGATGGCCGTGGTGCTCGCGCTGACCTACACCTCCTCGCACACCACGGTGGCCGCCGCCGTCACCGGGGAGGCCGAGGAGGCCACGCTGGCCACCGCGCAGGTCGTCGCCCCGGCGCTCGGCGGCATCCCCGAGGACGCGCTGACCGCCGTGCGGGCCACCCCCGGCGTCGAGGCCGCCGCCCCCGTGCGCACCACCGCGGTGCTGTGGTCGCAGCGCCTGCTCGGCGAGGTCACCGTCGAGCCGCAGGGTGCGCTGGTGCTCACCCCCGCCGCGCCCGAGGTGCTCGACCTCGACGTCCGGGCCGGCAGCCTGGCCGGGCTGACCGGCGACACCGTCGCGCTGGGCACCGAGGCGGCGCGCGCCCGCGACGCCGGTGTCGGCAGCCGGGTGCGGCTCACCCTCGGTGACGGTGCGGAGGTGACGGCGCGGGTGGTGGCCGTCTACGAGGGCACTCTCGGCCTCGGCGCCGTCGTCCTCTCCTCGGACCTGGCCGCCGGGCACACCACCAGCGATCTCGCCGACCAGCTCCTGGTCCGCACCGACGGCAGCGCCGCCGCCGACCGGGCCCTGGCCGCGGCGGTCGCGGCCCGACCGGGCCTGGTGCTGGCCGATGCCGCCGCCGGACCGGCGCGAGCGGTGCCGCCGGAGACGTGGGTCAACCTCGCGGTGGTCGGCGTGCTGCTGGGCTACGTGCTGCTCGGCGTCGCCAACTCGCTGGTCGCCGCCACCGCCCAGCGCCGCGAGGAGCTGGCCACCCTGCGGCTCAGCGGCACCACGCCGGCCCAGCTGCGAGCCATGGTGCGGTGGGAGGCCGGGTTCATCTCGGCCGCCGCCGTCCTCGCCGGGGTCCTGGTCTCGGCCGTGCCGCTGGCGCTGCTGGGCCTTGGGTTCCTCGACCGGCCCTGGCCGGCCGGGCCCTGGTGGCTGCTGCCCGCAGCGGCCGTCGTCGTCACCGCGATCGCGGTCGCCGGCATCGGGCTGCCGGCCCGCTCGGCGCTGCGCACGCCACCGACGGCAGCGCTGACCGGCGCGGGATAGCCGTACCGCCCTGGAGACGTCGGTCGGTCCCCGGGGCCCTCGTCGGCAGGGACCTCCGGCCCGGCGGTCGGGACCCTCGGCCCTCTCGCGGGACCACCCCCCGCGACTAGCATGGAAGCGGGTCCGGGAGAGCACCCGGTCCGGGCGCCGCCGGCGCCCGACCACCGAGCAGAGGGAGTGGTCATGAGCGTCGACGTGCAGCAGCGTCCGCGCACGGCGGAGCGGCCCGCGGTCGGGCAGCGTCCGGCCGTGGGCCGCGCCGAGGTGCGGTCGGCCCCGCCCGCGGAGAAGCGCGGCCCGGAGTGCCGCGGCTGGTTGTGCGCCCTCGGCGTCGTCGTCGCGGCGACGATCGTCCTCACCGCCATGATCGTGCTCACGATGCTGGCCGGAAGCGACGGCCACCTGCAGTGATCTTTCGGGGGCCGGCCGACCAGGTCGAGCACGCCCGTGACTCCGCCCGCGGGTGGCGGGAGCAGCACGGGCGTGGCGGCGGCCGCCGAGGCGGCTGACCGACCCGACCGGTCGGGTCGGTCAGCCGTGGCGCCCCCGGGTCAGCCGCCCCGCTCGACCTCGGCCTGCACGACGCCCCGCACCGCGCGCAGCAGCGACTCGTCGGAGGTGTCGCCGTTCGAGAGGGCGGTACGCGCCTGGTCGTCCAGCAGGCTGCCGTCCACCGACTCGAGCCAGGTGACCTCTCCCTCGGCGCGGCGGCCGACCCGCAGGCCCTCGCCCTCCGGCGTCACCACGTACTCCTGGCCATCCACCTGGATCGTCATCTCGTCGCTCATGCACGGCCCCCTACCCCCGCGACCCCCGGTTCCACGCAGGGGGACCTGCGCCCGGGGAGGATGCGCGGCATGGACGAGGAGTTCTGCGAGGTCGTGGTCACCGCCGCGGACGCCGACTGGCTGGCCGGCTACACCCGCACGCTGGTCGACGAGCGGCTGGCCGCCTGCGGGCACCACACCGCACCGATCCGGTCGGTGTACCGCTGGGAGGGGGCGGTGCAGGACGAGAGCGAGGCCCGGGTGGCCCTGCACACCCGCCGGGCGCTGGTGCCCCGGATCGTCGCGCGCACCCGGGAGCTGCACCCCTACGACGTCCCGTGCGTCATCGCCCTCCCGCTGGTCGGCGGCAACCCCGACTACCTGCGGTGGATCGCAGCGGAGACCGACTCCCCGTCCTGATTGGCTCCCCCCCTTTCCGGGGAGAACAGAGGAAGCTGGCTGCGGTAGGGATCACAGCTGCCGATGGAGGGGACGAGCGGCGCGCCAGCGGGCGCCCCGGGACCGGCGGAGGAGACGTGGCGCGAGGCGTAAGCCAGGGCGGGCTGCCGCTCGACGGCCGGGAGGGTGCCGCGTCCCGTGCCTCGGACGCCGCGCTCGTCGGCGCCGTGGTCGACGCCTTGCCGTCCCCGACCGTGCTGCTCGACCCGGACGGCGTGATCGTGATGGTCAACTCGGCCTGGGTCGCCGCCGGGCTCGAGCACGGGCAGTCGATCCGGCCAGGTGCGGACTACTACGCCGAGGCGGTCGGGCTTGCCGATGATCCGGACGGCCGGGAGCTCATCACCGAGCTGCGCGAGCTGATCGCCGGCGAGCGCACGCAGGTGGCGATCGACCGTTCGCTGCCCAGCCCGGCCGGCAGCGGGCGGCTCTGGTTCCACGTGCAGGCCACCCGGGTGGGCGACCAGGGGCACGTCGTCGTCACCCACACCGACGTCACCGCGCGTGTGCGCGCCGAGCTGGCCTCGTCCTGGCAGGCCCGCCACGACCACCTCACCGAGCTGCCCAACCGCGCGTACCTGCACGAGCTCATCGACCGGGAGCTGGAGCACCCCGAACGCCCGGCCCTCGCGGTGCTGTTCCTCGACGTCGACGGCTTCAAGGAGGTCAACGACTCCCTCGGCCACGAAGTCGGCGACGAACTGCTGCGCCGGCTGTCGACCCGGCTGCTCGAGGCCACCCGCAGCCAGGACACGGTGGGCCGGCTGGGTGGCGACGAGTTCGTGATCGTGTGCCGGGACTGCGGGAGCGACGGGGCCGATGCCCTCGCCGCCCGCTGCCAGGCCGCCCTCGCCGAGCCGTTCGTGCTGGCGGGGCGCACGCTCACCCTGGGCGCCAGCATCGGCATCGCCGCCGTCGGACGCGATGACCGCCGGGGAGTCCGCTCGACCGATCTGGTCCGGGACGCGGACCTGGCCATGTACGCGGCCAAGGCCGCCGGACGCGGTGGGGTCCGGATGTTCACCCCCGACCTGCGCAGCGCCGCGCAGGACCGGCTCCAGCTGGCCGGTGAGCTGCGCGAGGCCATCGAGCACGGGCAGCTGGTGCTGCACTACCAGCCGGTGATGCACCTGGCGACGGGCGACTGCTCGGCGGTCGAGGCGCTGGTGCGCTGGCAGCACCCGGACCGCGGGCTGCTCGGGCCCGGGGAGTTCCTGCCGCTGGCCGTCCAGCACGGCCTGATGGTCCCGCTGACCCGCTGGGTCCTGCGCACCGCCGTCCGGCAGGCCGCCGTCTGGGACGCGGCGGGGCTACCGCTGGTCATGGGCGTCAACATCGGGGCCGAGCACTTCGCCACCGGCACGCTCGGCTCCGATGTCGCCACGGCTCTCACCGAGGCGGGGCTGCCGCCCGAGCGGCTGGTCGTGGAACTCACCGAGACCAGCGTGGCCGCCGACTTCGACTCGGCGGCCGCCCAGCTGGCCGCGCTGCGGGTCACCGGCGTGGAGGTCGCCATCGACGACTTCGGTCGCGGGTTCTCCTCGCTCGGCCAGCTCGTCTCGCTCCCGGCCGGCGTCCTCAAGATCGACCGGAGCCTCGTCGTGGGCGTGGCCGGCCGGGCCCGGGAGTCCGCCGCCGCGATCGCCGCCGTCGTCGGGCTGGCGCAGGCGGTCGGCATGCGGACCCTCGCCGAGGGCGTCGAGACCGCCGGGCAGCTGGCCCTGGCGACCGAGCTGGGCTGCACCTTCGCCCAGGGCTTCCACATCGCGCGGCCGATGCCGGCGGAGGAGATCCCCGGCTGGATGGCCGACCACTGCGCGGGGCCGCCGCCGGCGCCCCTGCTCACCGGGGCCGGGGCGCTGTCCCGCGGCCTCGGGTCCCCGACCTCCGGCTGACCGCCGTCAGCCCGGCTCGCCGCGCGCCTTGCGCCGCACGATCACCACGATGTCCACCACGGCGACGGCCGCGGCGATGAACAGCAGCACGGCCGGCCAGGTGGGCAGGTCGTCGACCATCAGCCAACCCAGACCGGCGAGCAGGCAGAACACGAGGCCGAAGATCGCCAGGGCCAGCCGCAGGGTGAGCGCCGACCGGGCCGGGCGCGCCCCGGCGAACCCGGCCGTGGGGTCGTGGTGGTCGGGCAGGCCGCGTGCGTAGTCCTCACGCGAGCGAGGTCGGTTCGGATCGGTCATGGCATCCCTGCCTACCCGGGGCGGGGGCGCACTACCCTGGGTCGACGTGGCCTCCGCTGACTTCTCCGTCGTCCTGGACGAGCTCGACACGACCCTGAAGTCGATCGAGGCCGTCCTCGACGTCGACCGCATGCGCCGGGAGGTGGCCGAGCTCGAGCAGCAGGCCGCCGCGCCCGACCTCTGGGACGACGTCGAGGCCGCCCAGGCCCTCACCTCCAAGCTCTCCTACATGCAGGGTGACCTGCGCCGGGTGGAGGAGCTGCGCGGACGCCTGGAGGACGTCGGGCTGCTGCACGAGATGGCCGCCGAGGAGGGCGACGAGGCCACCACGGCCGAGGCGGAGCAGGAGCTGGCGAACCTGCGCAAGGCGATCGACGAGCTCGAGGTGCGCACCCTGCTCTCCGGCGAGTACGACTCCCGCGAGGCGCTGGTGACGATCCGGTCGGAGGCCGGGGGCGTCGACGCCGCCGACTTCGCCGAGATGCTCATGCGCATGTACCTGCGCTGGGCCGAGCGCCACAAGTACCCGACCGAGGTGCTCGACATCAGCTACGCGGAGGAGGCCGGCATCAAGTCGGCCACCTTCTCGGTGAAGGTGCCCTACGCCTACGGCACCCTGTCGGTCGAGCAGGGCACCCACCGGCTGGTGCGGATCTCCCCGTTCGACAACCAGGGCCGCCGGCAGACCTCGTTCGCGGGTGTCGAGGTGCTGCCCGTCGTCGAGCAGACCGACCACGTCGAGATCCCGGAGAACGAGATCCGGGTGGACGTCTTCCGCTCCTCGGGGCCGGGTGGGCAGAGCGTCAACACCACCGACTCCGCGGTCCGGATGACCCACATCCCGACCGGCATCGTCGTCTCCTGCCAGAACGAGAAGTCCCAGATCCAGAACCGGGCCGCGGCGCTGCGGGTGCTGCAGGCCCGGCTGCTCGTCGTCCGCCAGCAGGAGCAGAAGGCGGAGATGGACGCGCTCAAGGGGGAGGGCAGCAGCTGGGGCAACCAGATGCGCTCCTACGTCCTGCACCCGTACCAGATGGTGAAGGACCTCCGCACCGAGCACGAGACCGGCAACACCGCCTCCGTCCTCGACGGGGACATCGACGCCTTCATCGAGGCCGGCATCCGGTGGCGGCGCCAGCAGGAGGCCGTCGACGCCGCCTGAAGAAGGACCGCCCTTCCCCCACGCGCCTCGCACGCTCGGCGCGGGCCCCTGGAGGACGGCCGTTCCGGCGCGGTCGGCGAGGTCACATTCCGGGGCGATCCGGAGCCGGACGCAACCGTCCGTGACCGGGTGACCCGGCGGTTACCGCGCGACGGTGACACACCGCGAGAACGAGTCCGGGGCGTTCCGTGGCGAACGGACCGGATACCCGGCCAGGACTAGTACCGTGGCGCCTCGTGATCGAATTGCAACACGTCACCAAGCTGTACCCGGCCGGCGGCCGGCCTGCGCTCGACGACGTGTCCACGGAGATCGACAAGGGCGAGTTCGTCTTCCTCATCGGGTCCTCCGGTTCGGGCAAGTCGACCTTCCTCCGGCTGCTGCTGAAGGAGGAGGACCCGACGTCGGGCACGATCGTGGTGAACGGCCAGACGCTCAACACCATGAGCAAGTGGAAGGTGCCCAAGCTCCGCCGCACCATGGGCTGCGTCTTCCAGGACTTCCGCCTGCTGCGCAACCGCACGGTGGCGCAGAACGTCGCCTTCGCCCTCGAGGTGATCAACAAGCCGCACCGCACCATCAAGCGGGTCGTCCCCGAGGTGCTGGAGATGGTCGGGCTGGAGGGGAAGGCCAACCGGCTCCCCGGCGAGCTCTCCGGTGGTGAGCAGCAGCGGGTCGCGATCGCCCGCGCGTTCGTCAACCGGCCGCTGGTGCTGCTGGCCGACGAGCCGACCGGAAACCTCGACCCGGAGACGAGCGAGGGCATCATGCTGCTGCTCGAGCGGATCAACCGGACCGGCACCACGGTGGTCATGGCGACGCACGACTACCACATCGTCGACTCGATGCGCCGCCGCGTCATCGAGCTCAACGGGGGAGTCCTCACCCGCGACCAGTCGCGCGGTGTGTACGGCGTGGGCCGCTAGCAGCGCCCGCCGCGAGTCGTCCAACCAGGTGCCGACGACGTCGAGGCACCTGTCTCGCCTCGTGCACGAATCCAGATAGGGAATCCATTGCGCGTCAACTTCGTGCTCTCCGAGGTGGCCACCGGGCTCCGTCGCAACCTGACCATGACGGTCGCGATGATCCTGACCACGGCCATCTCGCTCGGGCTCATGGGCACCGGCCTGCTCATCGCCGGGATGATCTCCGAGATGAAGGAGATCTACTACGACAAGGTTCAGGTCTCCATCTTCCTGGCCGACGACGTCACCGACGAGCAGCGTCAGGCGATCCAGAGCGAGCTGGAGTCCTCCGACGAGGTCCGGAGCTTCATCTACGAGTCGCGCGAGGAGGCCTACGAGCGCTTCCAGCAGCAGTTCAGCCAGCAGCCGGAGCTGGTGGCGAACACCCCGCCGGACGCGCTGCCGGAGAGCTTCCGCGTCGAGCTGGTGAACCCCGAGCGCTACGAGGTGATCGCCGCCCAGTTCCCCAACGGGGAGGCCGGCGTCGACCAGGTGCGGGACGAGGGCGAGTTCCTCGACCGGCTGTTCAGCCTGCTCAACGGCGCCCGCAACGCGACGATCGCCGTCGCGGTCGTGCAGGCGCTGGCGGCGCTGCTGCTGATCTCCAACACCATCCAGCTCGCGGCGTTCAACCGGCGCAACGAGACCAACATCATGCGGCTGGTCGGCGCCTCCCGCTGGTACACCCAGCTGCCGTTCATCCTCGAGGCGGCGATCGCCGGCCTCATCGGTGGGCTCCTCGCCGCCGGCGGGCTGATCGTGACCAAGGTGCTCTTCATCGACCGGACCCTCTCCGGTCCGATCCGGGCCGGCATCATCCCCCAGGTCGAGTGGAGCGCGATCATCACCAACAGCGTGGTCGTCACCGGCGTCGGCGTCGCGCTGGCCGCCATCGCCGCCTTCGTCACCCTGCGGCTGTACGTCCGGATGTAGCCGGCGCTGCCCTCTCGCCGAGATCCCGCGATCTCACCCGTCCCCGGGCCCGGGGCGGAGGAGATCGCGGGATCTCGGCGTCTCCGGGGCACGATCGGCGGCGGCGGTAACCTGGTCCCATGCCGCGTGAGACCGGGCGCAAGCTGATCGCCCAGAACAAGAAGGCGCGGCACGACTACTCGATCCTCGACACCTACGAGGTGGGCCTGGTGCTCACCGGCACCGAGGTGAAGAGCCTGCGGGCCGGCCGTGCCTCGCTCGTCGACGGGTTCGCCTCGATCGACGACGGCGAGGTGTGGCTGCAGCACGTGCACATCCCCGAGTACGTGCAGGGCACCTGGACCAACCACGCCCCGCGCCGCAAGCGCAAGGTGCTCATGCACCGCGAGGAGATCGACAAGCTGATGGGCAAGACCCGCGAGGGCGGCCTGACGTTGGTGCCGCTGGACCTGTACTTCAAGGACGGCAAGGTCAAGGCCACCCTCGCGCTCGCCAAGGGCAAGAAGTCCTACGACAAGCGGCACGACCTCGCCGAGCGCGACTCGCGCCGGGAGATCCAGAAGGCGTTCGGCCGCTACGTGAAGGGCCGTCGCTGACGAACGGGCGTCGCCGGAAAACCGGTTGAGCGGCCCGGAACACTCGGGCCGTGCGGATGACCTTCCAGCGGATGGCAGACCGTCGGCCGGTCGAGACCCTGGTCGAGCGGGACGACGGCGTCGTGTTCGCCATGCGGGGTGCCGGGGGCGGAGCCGACCTGCCGCACGACCTGGTGCACGCCGTCGTCGAGACGGCGCTGCCGCTGCACGACGGCGTCTGGGGCTGCGTCGCCGACGGCGTGGTGTGGGGCAGCATGCGGCACGTGTCCGGCCGCCGGCCGCCGCATTCCGCCGAGCGGTCCGACCGGCTGAAGCGGGAGCGGACCGAGGCCGTGCAGCGTGCGGAGACCGTCGCGGACGTCGTCGGCCGGCTGGCCCGGGGCGAGGAGGTGCTGCCTGCCCACGTCGCGGCCGCGGGTCTCCCGCGTGACCGGGTCGAGGCCGCCGTCCGGGCCGTGCGGGAGGCGGCCCGCCGGTGGGCCGCGCTGCCGGTCGGGGAGCAGTGGGTGGTCGAGTGGCCGGCCGGTGGACGGCGTCCCGGGACGGGCGGGCGGCGACGCTGACAGGGCGCGCATACGGTGAGCGCATGAGAGGCATCGCGTACGACCGGTTCGGGGGCGTGGACGTCCTGCAGCTGCGGGACGACCTCCCCGAGCCGCCGGTCGGCCCGGACACGGTGCTGGTGCGCACCCGGGCCGCGGGCGTCAACCCGGTCGACATCGGCATCCGCGAAGGCGGCCTGTCCGCCTTCTTCCCGCACAACTTCCCGATCGTCCCGGGCTGGGACCTCGCCGGGGTCGTCGAGGCCGTCGGCCCCGCGATCGTCGACTTCAAGCCCGGTGACGAGGTGTTCGGCTATCTGCGGCGCGACGACGTCCAGTGGGGGACGGCGGCCGAGCTCGTCCCCGCACCGCAGCGCTGCCTGGCGCACAAGCCCGAGTCCCTGTCGTTCACCGAGGCCGGCGGCGTGCCGCTGGCCGGCCTGACCGCCTACCAGGCGCTCACCGAGGCGCTCCGCGTCGGCGAGGGCGACCGCGTGCTGGTGCACCGGGCCGCCGGTGGGGTCGGCTTCTTCGCCGTGCAGATCGCCGTCGCGCTCGGCGCGCACGTCATCGGCACCGCGAGCCCCCGCAACCACGGCTTCCTCCGCGAGGCCGGCGCCGCCGAGGTGCTCGACTACTCGGCGGGCCCGATCAGCGAGCAGCTCACCGACAAGGTGGACGCCGTGCTCGACCTCAACGGCGGGGACACGCTGGCCGACGCGCCGCAGCAGGTGCGCGACGTCGCCCGCATCGCCAGCGTCGTGGACCCCTCGGTCAACGACATGGGTGGGCGCTACGTCTTCGTCCGCCCGGAGCGGCACGACCTGGAGGAGCTGGCCCGCATGGCCGACGCCGGTCAGCTGCGGGTGGCGGTCGCGAAGGCGTTCCCGCTGGAGCAGACGGCCCAGGCCCACGAGCTCGTCGCCGGCGGGCACGTGCGCGGCAAGGTCGTCGTCACGGTCCCGTGAGCACCGTCCAGCCCCCGGCGGACGACGCCGACGTCCCGCGGTACTGGCGAGAGCTGGGTCTGCCCGGGCTGGTCGACGTGCACGTGCACGTCCTGCCCGAGCGGGTGCAGGCGAAGGTGTGGCAGTACTTCGAGGCCGCAGGCACCCACTACGGGGCCGATTGGCCGGTGGCCTACCGGCTGCCCGAGGAGGAGCGGCTCGCCGTCCTGGCGCGGCTCGGGGTGCGCGCCTTCCCGACGCTGCCGTACCCGCACAAGCCCGGCATGGCCGCCTGGCTCAACGAGTGGTCGGCCGAGTTCGCCGCGGAACGCCCGCAGGTGCTGCAGTCGGCGACGTTCTTCCCCGAGGCGGGCGTCGACGGCTACGTCGCCACCGCCCTCGACCGCGGCGCGCGGATCTTCAAGGTGCACGTGCAGGTCGGCGCCTTCGACCCGCGGGACCGGCTGCTCGACGACGTCTGGGCGCGGCTGGAGGAGACCGGCACCCCGGTGGTCATCCACTGCGGCTCGGGCCCGCTGGCCGGCGAGCACACCGGCCCGGTGCCGATGCAGGGGTTGCTCGAGCGGTTCCCGCGGCTCCAGCTGGTGATCGCTCACCTGGGCATGCCGGAGTACCGGGAGTTCCTCGACCTGGCCGAGCGCTACGAGCGGGTCCACCTGGACACCACGATGTTCGCCACGGACTTCACCCAGCGGCTGATGCCCTTCGACCTGGCGGACCTCCCGCGGCTGGCCGCGCTGCGGGACAAGGTGCTCCTCGGCAGCGACTTCCCGTCCATCCCGTATCCCTACGCCCACCAGCTGGCTGCGCTGCACCGGCTGGACCTGGGGGAGGAGTGGCTGCGCGCCGTCCTGTGGCACAACGGGGCCCGGCTGTTCAGGATCGAGGCGTGACCCCGAGCATCCGCCTGACGGCGACCGTCCTCGGCACCCCGGACCCGCAGGGGCTGGCCCGCTTCTACCAGCGCCTGCTCGGCTGGCCGATCCGCGACGACGATCCGCAGTGGGCCACGCTGCGGCCCGAGGACGGCGGCCCGGGGCTGTCCTTCCAGCGGGAGGACGACCACGTACCGCCCGTGTGGCCACCGCAGCCGGGCGCCCAGCAGATGCAGCAGCACCTGGACTTCCAGGTCGACGACCTCGACGCCTTCACCGCGGTGGCGGAGCAGGCCGGTGCGCGCCGGGTCGGCGGGCACACCGACGCGGAGGAGGACGTCCGCGTCTTCACCGATCCGGCCGGCCACCCGTTCTGCCTGTTCGTGCGGCTCCGGCAAATCGGCTCGCGCCGCGCCGGGGCGACTGCCTAGCCTCGGCCCTCGTGCCCGCGCTCCCCGCCGTCCCCGACGGCTGCACCGCCCGCCCCCTGCGCACCGACGACGCCGCGGCGGTCGCCGAGCTGCTCGTCGCCGCCGAACCGCTCGACGACTCCGGCGAGTTCCCCGACGCCGACGACATCGGTGACGAGTGGACCGGCTGGGGCGTCGACCCCGGGCGGGACGGGATCGCCGTCTGCGACGCCGACGGCGCCCTCGCCGGCGTCGCGGTCGTCTCCGCGAGCCCCACCTTCCGGGACGCCTTCCGGATCGTCCTCGACGGCCGGGTGCGCCCCGACCAGCGGGGCCGCGGGATCGGCGCCGCCCTGCTGGACTGGCAGCTCGCCCGCGGGGCGGAGGTGCACGGCGAGCGGCACCCCGAGGCGCCGGCGCGGCTGGTGGTGGGCGTGCTCGGCAGCCAGCCGGCCCTGGAGCGCCTGGTGCAGGGGCGCGGGCTGACCGCGGAGCGCTGGTACCGCACCATGGAGCGGCAGCTCACCGACCTCCCCGAGGCGCGGGAGGTCCCGGGTGTCGAGCTCGTCCCGTTCCAGTGGGACCGCGACGACGAGGTGCGCCGGGCGCACAACGCGGCGTTCACCGAGCACCACGGCTCCAGCGAGCGCGACGAGGCATCGTGGCAGCGCCTGTTCACCGGCGCGCGGGCCTTCCGGCCCGATCTGTCGGTGCTCGCCGTCGAGGACGGCGCGGTGCAGGGCTACGTGCTCGGCTACGTCTACGAGGCCGACACCCGGGCGAAGGGGCACCGCGAGGTGGTCCTCGGCCAGATCGGCGTGCTGCCCGCCGCCCGGGGGCGGGGCGTGGCGGCGGCGATGATCGGCCGCAGCCTGGCGGCAGCCGCCGCGCACGACTGCCAGGCCGCCGTCCTCGACGTCGACAGCGACAACGTCACCGGCGCGCTGCGGCTCTACGAGAGCCTCGGTTTCCGGACGGTCCGCACGAAGGCCGCCTGGTCGCTCTCCCGCCCGCCGGTGGTGGCTGGCTAGGGTGCGCCCATGGTCAGCGCCGAGCAGTCCGCGCCCGTCTTCGATCCCGCCCTCGTCGGCCGCGCCCACCGCGCGATCGACCCGCTGCACTCGCAGCTGTACTTCGCCCCGGAGCAGGACGAGCACCTCGGTGCGGTCGGCCTGCGGCCGGGCCGGATGGTCTACTTCGCCGGGCGGGCCGCGGCCATGGGCGCCGTCGGCGCGGGGGTCGTGACGGCGACCTTCTACAACTTCGCGCCCTCGCTGGTGGCGCACATGATCCCGCGCGCGTGGTCGCTGGCGACGCCCGAGCAGGTGCTCGCCGCCCGCCTGGACGCCGCCCGCGCCTCCCTCACCCGCCTGCTCGGCGAGGAGACCGCCGGGAGCCCCGAGGTGGCCGAGTTGGCCGGGCTGCTCCGCGAGGCCTGCGCCGGGCTCAGCGCGGAAGGCCGGCCGCTGTACGCCGGGCACGCCGACCTGCCGTGGCCGGAGGAGCCGCTGCTGGCGCTGTGGCACGGCGCCACGCTGCTGCGCGAGCACCGCGGGGACGGGCACGTCGCCGTCCTGGTGCACGCCGGGCTGTCCGGGCTGGAGGCCCTGATCACGCACTGCGCCACCGGCCGGGGGTTCACCGTGCCCGCGGCCAAGGCGACCCGCGGGTGGAGCGACGAGCAGTGGGCGGCCGGGTGCGCGGCGCTGGCCGACCGCGGGCTCCTCGACGACGCCGGCCTGACCGAGGAGGGCGCCGAGCTGCGCGCTCGCATCGAGGTGCAGACCGACGCCCTCGCCGCCGATCCGTGGCTGTCGCTGGGCGCGGAGAAGACCGCCCGCGTGGTCGAGCTGGGCAAGGGGCTGTCGCGCGTGATCACCGCCAACGGGGCGTTCGGCCAGGGCATCTTCGGCCGCGGCTGAGCCGGCGCCGCCCTGCTGCGTCACCGTTCAGGGACCGGTGCGTTCTCCAGGTCGCTGAGCGGTGGTCGCGGCCCTAAGGTCGTGCCGCCGGAGCCGGCCTGAGGGGGGCGTCATGACGTCGACCGAGCGATCGCAGGGCGCGGTCCAGGCGGCCGCCCACGGCCGGGGGGCGGCGCAGCGCACCGACGTCGACGCCGCCTTCCGCGGCAGCGCCACGTACCGCAGCCTGGGGGAGCAGCAGCTCAGCCCGGCCGAGGAACGGTTCGAGAAGGGCCGGCGCACCGTCGGTCTGTTCCTCGCGCCGCTGGTCACCCTGGTCTTCGCGCTGGTCCCGCTCGACCTGCCGCGCGACCAGCACCTGCTCGCCGCGATCCTGCTCGGGGTCATCGTCCTGTGGATCACCGAGCCGGTGCCCATCCCCATCGGTGGCCTCATCGGCGTCGCCGCGATCGCCGTGCTCGGGGTGGTGCCGGCCGACGACGCGCTGGCGCCGTTCGGCTCGACGACGGTGTTCACCTTCATCGGCGCGTTCATCCTCGCCGCGGCCATGCTCAAGCACGGGGTGGCCCGGCGCTTCGCGATGTTCATCCTGTCGCTGACGTGGGTCGGTGCCTCGACCGCCCGGGTCGTGATCGCCTTCGGGTTCATCACCGCGGTGCTGTCGGCGTTCGTGTCCAACACCGCCACCGTCGCGATGCTGCTGCCCACGGCGATCGGCATCCTGTCGGTGATCGCCAAGCTGCTGCAGGACAAGGAGCTGGTGAAGCCGGACTTCGACCCGCTCCGGCTGCGCGTCGGCGTCGCCCTGATGCTGATGCTGGCCTACGGCGCGGGCGTCGGGGGCCTGCTCACCCCGGTCGGCAGCCCGCCCAACCTGATCGGCCGCGGGCTGATCGAGGAGGCGACCGGGGAGCGGATCGGCTTCCTCGACTGGATGCTCATGGCGCTGCCGATCTGCGCGCTGATGTTCGTCGCGCTCACGGTCGTGCTGCTGCTGATCAACAAGCCGGAGATCAAGCGGATCGAGGGCGTGCACGAGTACGTCCAGAAGGAGCGGGCCGAGCTCGGCCCCTTCTCCGGCGCCGAGCGCAACACCCTGATCGCCTTCGGCGTCACCGTGGCGCTGTGGATCTTCCCCGGCGTCATCGCGCTGACCGCGGGCACCGAGTCGGAGCTGTACGCGACGCTCGGCGACCGGCTCGACGAGGGCATCGTCGCCGTCCTCGGGGCCTCGCTCCTGTTCCTGCTGCCCACCGACTGGAAGCGCCGGGAGTTCACCCTCAACTGGAGCGACGCGGCCACCATCGACTGGGGCACGATCCTGCTGTTCGGCACCGGGATCATCTTCGGCTCGCTGCTGGCCGACACCGGCCTGGCGGAGACGATCGGCCAGGCGTCGGCCGACGGGCTCGGCCTGACCAGCACGCTGGCGATCACCGTGTTCGCGGTGATCCTGGCGATCATCATCAGCGAGACGACGTCGAACACGGCGTCGGCCGCCGTCGTCGTCCCGATCATCATCCCGGTGGCCGTGGCCGCGGGGATCAACCCGTTCGTCCCGGCGCTGGCGGCGACCTTCGCGGCCTCCTTCGGCTTCATGCTCCCGGTCTCCACGCCGCAGAACGCGATCGTGTACGGCTCCGGCGTCGTGCCGATCACCAAGATGATCCGGTCGGGCATCTCCTTCGACGTCCTCGGCGCGATCCTCATCGTGCTGCTGCTCCCGCTGCTGGTCGACCTGGTCCTGGGCGCCGTCGGCTGACCGGCGCGGCCACCCGGTTCACCCGTGTGGGCGAGGACACGGTCCGCGCTCCCGTGCCCGCGTGGGAGGATGGACGACGGCCGAGATCGGGGGCGCGAGCAGCCCGGAGCCGGGAGGGGGACGCCGTGCGAAGTGAGCCTCCCAGTACCGGTCCCCAGGTCCTCCCCGCCCGCTGAGGCGCCCCTCCCCGCTGGGAGGTCGCGAGGACCGCACCGGTGCCCACCGCCGTCCCCTCGCCCCGGGAGTCCGTCATGGCCGAGCGTCGCCGTGCGCCGCTGACCGCACTGTCCACCCTCGCCCGCCGTCCGCGGCTCGAGCTCTTCCCGCCCGTCCGGCAGCCGGCCCCGCCGGCTACGGGGGCGACGTCGGTGTCGGCCCTGGTGTCCGAACCGTCGCGGATCGTCGACAACGCCGTCTACTCCGACGGCCGGCGCGTGGCCACGCCCGACTCACCTGCCGAGAGCCGGGAGGAGCTCGCGCTCGGCGAGGACCGGCTGGCCTGGCTGGGGCTCTACCGGCCGGAGCCCGGGGAGCTCGGCGCGCTGGCCGAGCTGTTCGACCTGCCCGAGCTCGCCGTCGAGGACGCGATCAAGGCCCACCAGCGGCCGAAGTTCGAGCGCTACGGCAGCACGCTGTTCGTCGTGCTCAAGGCGGCGCGGTACGTCGACGCGCTGGAGGAGGTGGAGTTCGGGGAGCTGCACCTGTTCCTCGGGCCCGACTTCGCGATCACGGTGCGGCACAGCGAGTCCCCCGACCTGGCCCGGGTGCGCCGCCGGCTGGAGAGCGATCCCGCGCTGCTGGCCAAGGGCAGCGAGGCGGTGCTGTACGCGGCCCTCGACGCGGTCGTCGACGGGTACGGGCCGGTGGTCGAGGGCCTGGCCAACGACATCGACGAGATCGAGACCCAGGTGTTCGGCGGCGACCCCGGGGTCTCGCGGCGCATCTACGAGCTGTCGCAGGAGGTGCTGGAGTTCCAGCGCGCGGCGCAGCCCCTGACCGGCATCATCGCCGCGATCACCGCCGGTTTCGACAAGTACGGCGTGGACGAGGAGCTGCGCAGCTACCTGCGCGACGTCGCCGACCACGTGGTGCAGGTGAACGAGCGGGTGGAGGGCTTCCGCCTGCAGCTGCGCGACATCCTCACCGTGAACGCCACCCTGGTGGCGCAGCGGCAGAACGAGGAGATCCGCGAGCTCACCGAGACGAGCATCGCGCAGGGCGAGGAGGTCAAGAAGATCTCCGCCTGGGCGGCCATCCTGTTCGCCCCGAGTCTGGTGGGCGGCGTCTACGGCATGAACTTCGACCACATGCCCGAGCTCGACGAGGTGTGGGGCTACCCGTTCGCGCTGCTGCTGATGTTCGGGGTCAGCCTCACGCTGTACCTGGTGTTCAAGCGGCGCGACTGGATCTGAAAGAGGACCCCGTCCTCCTCGTCCCTCGCGAGCTCGCGACGAGCCTCTGGACGGGGCCGCGGTGTGGGGGGAACAACCGGCTGGACCGGGCCGTTACCCTGACTGCACAACTACACAGGGGGTGATTGGTCTCGACTTCGGTCGGGTGTCCAGGGGAAGCGAGCCGAGGAAGGCAACGATGAGCTCGTTAACCATGCGTTGCAAAACACACAAGCGCCGACTCCAGTCAGCGCGACTTCGCTCTCGCTGCCTAAGCAGCAGGAGTGAGTCTGTCAGCCCGGGTTCGTCATCGGCCCGGATCCTGGCATCAGCTAGATGACTCACCATGAGCGCCGGTCGCGGGCGTTCATGGGACACCTCACAGCGACTGGGCCCGTCACATCGACTTGTTCGCGAGATCGATGGGGTCAAGCAGAGGCAGTAGCGAACTGCGCTCGGAGAAGCCCTGGATATGCGTCGAAGGACGCGGGTTCGATTCCCGCCACCTCCACCCCTGAAGCTCCACCACGTTGGGCCCGGTCATCCGACCGGGCCCAACGTGTGTCTGCGTGGCGGGGCAGCGGCGACCACCAGGTCACCAGGAGCCGCCGCCACCTCCACCGGCGCCGCCCCCGACGCTCCCGCCGACGTTCCCGCCGGAGGTGGACGACGACGGCGCGGTGCCGGCCGTGCTGCAGCCGGCGAGGAGGACCGGCCCGAAGGCCGCGTAGTGCAGGTACCGGGCGTCCTGGCCCGAGCGGGCCGGGACGTCGACGGACGAGGCGAGCTGCGACCACCGCTCCGCCTCACCCAGCGAGACGGCCCAGGCGGTGTAGCGGCCGAGCTGACCGGAGGCGATCGCCTCGTCGAGCGCCGTCGGCGGGGACGCGGCGAGGAACCGCCGCAGCGACTCGACCTGCAGCCACGCCGCGGAGCCGGCCGGCGTGAGCACCCGCAACTCCCACCCGGCGACCGCGGTGGCCGCGCCCGCCCCGGCCAGTGCGCCACCGATTGCCGCCAGCGCGAGCGGCAGCCCGACGTCCTGGATCGACAGGTAGCCGGCGAACAGGGCCCCGGCGACGCCGACGACGGCGCCCAGGCCGCCGAGCAGCCGAAGCCGGCCGGCGCGGCGGTCGGCGTCGCCGTCCCACAGGCCGCTGGTGCTCTGCCACGTGTCGAGATGCGTGCCGAGCTCCGCCCAGCCCGCGGCGAAGCCCTCGTCGTACTCGCCGAGCGGGAGCCGGTCCCGGTCGCGGAACAGCAGGTCCAGCAGCCGGCGGACCTCCCCGTCGCCCGGCTGCCGCCGCACCAGGACGACCTCCTCGGGCTGCCCGTCCGGTGACTCCAGGTCGATGGTGCCGGCCACGGCCTGGTCGATGAGCCAGGCCGTCTTGTGTGCCGGGGTGACGGAGCCGGCCAGCAGCACGCCGCCGTGCGCGGGGGGCAGGCTGCCGGGCAGGGAGGGCGAGGGGACGGCGTGGTCGGCGAGCGTGGCCAGGTCGATCCGCGCGTCCTCAACGGGCGCGGAGGTTACCGGGATGCCGACCGCCGGCACCCGCTCCCGGCCGGCGCGCCTGATCACGGCCAGCGCGCCAGCGGCCGCGAGCAGCGTGGCGAGGCCGGCGACGGCTCCGGGCAGCAGCGGCCCCGTGCCGCCCGCCGGAGGCGCGGTCGCCGGTGGTGCGGGCAGCGCCGGGGCGCCGTCGAGGGCGGCGCCCGTCGTGGCGGAGACCGTGACGCCCTCCCCGGCGTCCAGGGAGTCCAACCGGGCCGAGAGCAGGCCGGGCCCGGCCTGCTCGACGTCGCAGGGATCGGTGGATCCCCCCTCGCCCGCGGCGCAGCGGCTCCCCGCCAGCTCGGCCGGTGCGCTCACGTGCACCTGGACCTCGTCGATGGGGACGTCCCAGCCGGTGCCCACGGCATCCCAGGCCAGGCGGTCGCCGGAGACGACGCCGTCCAGCGTGTACCCGAGGACGTACCGGTGCCGTCCGGTCACCGTCCGGTCGGGGTCGCCGACGCGGATCTCGCCGTCCGCGCTGACGGTCACGTCGCCGGGGGCGTCCGGCGACGTCGCCTCGACCGGCTCAGCGGGGTCCAGGCCCGGGACCTGGCGGAGGATCCCGCGCCGTTCCTCCCCGCCGAAGTCGTAGTCGATCACCTCGGTGATCCGGGCGCTGCCGTCCTCCGCGACCGTCGCCGCGACCCACAGCAGGCGCACCCGCTCGCCACCGCCGGCGAGGGCGACGACGCTCGTCAGCACGCCCACCGCGACGGCCAGGAGCACGCAGACCAGCAGGTCGATCCGCCGTCTCCGGCGGACACGGTCGGTCCGTCGAGGGCTCGGCACGGTCTCCTCCTCATGCGTGATCCCGGAGGGGGTCCCCGGCGTCGGGGTGATGATGCCTGTCCGCGCGGGTCCGACACAGGACCGCGCCCGCGATCGGGGCTTCACCGGGCGCAGGAGTGGGCGCTGGTCAGCACGACGCCGTAGTCACGATCGGGTGGCCGACCGTGCCGGCGGCCTCCGACGACGAGCCGATCAGCTGGGCGCGGCGGTCACAGGTGGGGCTGCGCGGCCGGGTCGTGCCGAGTGGACCCCGGAGGGGTCCGCGTAGGGACGGCGGACTCGCTCGTCGTAGCCGGGAACGGCAATTGGTCGCGGTGTCGTCCGGAGGACGGCGAAGAGTTACTGCGTCGGCGGACGCATGGCCCTCCCCGGGTCGTGCGCCTTCACCACGACGAGCACGTCCTCCGGCTGCAGCGTGCCGATCAGCGGGTCGTCGAAGCGCAGCGTGCGGCCGCCGCGGGTCACCGAGAGCACGATGTCGCGCAGCTGGCGTGGCCCCAGCCCCACCTCGTCGGTGGTGACCGTCCGCTGGTGCAGGTCCAGGCCCTGGCCCCCGGTGACGAGGTCCTCGACCACCGCGACCACCCGGGGGGCGTCGGTGGAGAGACCCAGCAGCCGGCCGGACGTCGCCGACGTGGTGATGACCGTGTCGGCACCGGACTGCCGCAGGAGGTTGGCGTTCTCCTCCTCGCGGACACTGGTGGTGATCGGCACGCTCGGGTTGAGCTGGCGGACGGTCAGGGTGATGAGCACCGACGCGTCGTCCCGGTTCGCCGCCACGATCACCGACCGGGCGCGTTCGACGGCCGCCCGGCGGAGCACCTCGGTGCGGCCGGCGTCGCCGACGATGCCGGTGAGCCCCACCGCGTTGGCCTCGTCGATCGCCCGGGGCTCGGGGTCGACCACGACGATCTTCTCCAGCGGTGTACCGCTGGCCTGCAGGGAGCGGATGGCGCTGCGGCCCTTGGTGCCGTAGCCGCACACGATGACGTGCTGGCGCACGCGGGACCTCCAGCGGTGGATGCGGAACTCCTCCCGGGAGCGCGCGGTCAGCGCCTCGAGGGTCGTTCCGATGAGGACGATCAGGAACATGATCCGCAGCGGCGTGATCAGCAGGACGTTGATCAGGCGCGCCTCGTCGGTGACCGGCGTGATGTCGCCGTAGCCGGTGGTGGAGAGGCTGACCGTCGCGTAGTAGAACGCGTCGAGCACCGAGATCTCGTCGCCGCGGCTGTCGGCGTAGCCGTCCCGGTCGATGTAGACGATGAGGACGACGACGAGCAGCACGGCGGCCGCGATGAGCACCCGGCGCCCGACCTGCCGGACGGGGGACTGCTCGACGTGCGCGATGCGCACACCGGTGTGCTCGGTCTCCAGACCGTTCCGCTGCTCGTCCACGCCGCGGACGATAGTGAGCGCGGACCGCGGATGCGCGCCGCCGCACCCGTTCGGGGTGCGGCGGCGCGCGTCGGCTCACCCGCCGACGGCCTCGCGCTCGCGAGCGGCGAGCTCCCGCTTGAGCACCTTGCCGGCCGCCGAGACCGGGATCGCGTCGATGAAGCGCACGTCGCGCAGCCGCTTGTACGGGGTCACCTTGTCGTTGACGGCGGCCATGACCGACTCGGCGGTCAGCGCGGCGCCGTCCGCGTCGTCCTTGCGCACGACGTACGCCACCGGCAGCTCCCCGACCTCGTCGTCGGGGCGGCCGACCACCGCCGCGCCGGCCACGCCGGGCACCCCGAACAGGATCTCCTCCAGCTCGCGGGGGAACACGTTGTAGCCCTTGTAGAGCAGCATGTCCTTGGTGCGGTCGACGATCGAGAGGTAGCCGTCGCCGTCGAGGATGCCCACGTCCCCGGAGTGGAACCAGCCGTCGGCGTCGATCGCGTCGGCCGTGGCCTCGGGGCGGTGCGCGTACCCGCGCATCACCTGCGGGCCGCGGATGCAGACCTCGCCCCGCTCACCGGTCGGCAGCGGGTCGCCGCCACCGATCGGGCGGATGGTGATCTCGGTGTCGAAGATCGGCACCCCGACCGTGCCCGGCTTGCGGGTGCCGGAGCGGAACGTCGGGTTGCCGGTGGCCATCATCGTGACCTCGGTGAGGCCGTAGCCCTCGCCGATCGTGGCGTTGGGCATCAGCGCCTGCATCCGCTCGATGAGCGAGACCGGCAGCGGCGCGGCGCCGCTGCTGATGCCGCGGACGTGCGACAGGTCCGCCTCGGTGAAGCCGGGCACCTGGAGCAGGGCCACGAAGACCGGCGGCGCGCCGCCGATCGTGGTGACCTCGTACCTGATCATGTCCTCGACGTACTTCACCGGGTCGAAGCGCATGTGGATGACGGTCATCGTGCCGCCCATGACCATGCCGTTGAGGTAGCCGATCGCACCCATGGCGTGGAACCACGGCGTGAGGTTGATGATCCGCGCCTCGCCCAGGCGGGTGGGGTACTCGTCGGGGCCGAGCACCTGCTCCAGCGTCACGTCGCCCTGCTCGTCGAGCAGGGGAACGGCGCCGGAGGTCCAGCAGCTGGACTGCAGCACGTTGGTGACGACGTTGCGGTGCGGCAGCTCCACGCCCTTGCTGACGCCCGTCGTCCCGCCGGTGTAGGCCAGGTGCGCGAGGTCGGTCGCGACGTCGAGGTCGGCGTCCAGGTGCCGGTCGGTGGGGTCGCCGGCCAGCAGGTCGGCGAGGTCGACGTCGCTGTCCTCGAGGCCGTCCAGCCGTGCGGCGAAGTCCAGGACGTGGGCCTCGCCGGTGACGACGACGGTCCGCACCGGGGTCTGGGCGAGCGCGCCGCGGACGAAGGGCAGCACCTGGTCCCAGGTCACCAGCACGGTCGCGCCGGCGTCGCTGAGCTGGGCGGCGAGGTCGGCAGCCGGGAGCAGCGGGTTGGTGGGGGAGAAGGTCGCGCCGGACAGCAGGATCCCGTAGTAGAGCGACGGGTACTGCCGGCAGTTGGGGATGTGGACGGCGACGACGTCACCCCGGCCGATCCCGTGGTCGGCCAGCCAGCCGGCGACCGCGTGCGCGCGAGCTCCCAACTCGGTGAAGGTCAGCGGCACGTCGTGGTCGACGAACGCCGTCCGGTCACCCCACCGGCGTACCGCGGCCCGCAGGATGGACCCCACCGGCACCGCCGGGTAGTCCAGGGACCGAGGCAGCCCGGGCGGCCAGCTGGCCGCGGTGGGTGTCGGGGCGGGCTGCACGGTCGTCATGCGTTTCCTCTCGTCGGGATGATCAGAGCCACAGGGTGGCCCAGCTCACAGCGCATGTCGAGGGGTCTGTGAGGATGAGTCGCATGAGCGACCAGCGCACCGCCCTCGTTCTCGGCGGCGGGGGCATCACCGGCATCGCCTGGGAGATCGGCGTGCTCGCCGGGCTGGCCGAGGCAGGGATCGACCTCACCGGCGCCGATCTCGTCGTCGGCACCTCGGCGGGCTCCGTCGTCGGCGCCCAGATCACCAGCGGGGCTCCGCTGGAGGAGATGTACGCCCGGCAGCTGGAGCCCCCGGTGCAGGAGAGGGTGGCCCGGATGACCCGCGGCAACCTGCTCCGCTACGGCTGGGCGATGGTCGCCAGCCGCGGCCGCGACGTGGAGTTCCGCCGCCGGGTCGGCACCCTGGCGCTCGCGGCGGAGGCCGCCGGGGCGACGCCGACCGAGCAGGAGCGGCTGGACGTCATCGGTTCGCGGCTGGTCTCCCGCGACTGGCCGGACCGCGAGCTCGTCGTCACCGCGGTGGACGCCGCCACCGGCGAGTTCCGCACCTTCGACCGGAAGTCCGGCGTCCCGCTGGTGCAGGCCGTGGCCGCGAGCTGCGCGGTGCCCGGCGTCTACCCGCCGGTGACCATCGGCGATCGCCGGTACGTCGACGGCGGCATGCGCTCGGCCGCCAATGCCGACCTGGTGCAGGGATACGACCGGCTGGTCGTGCTCGCCCCCATCCCGCGCGGCGTCGGCCCGATGGCCAGCGTCGACGCGCAGGTCACCGGCATGGTGGCGCGGGTCGCTGTCGTCTCGCCGGACGAGGCCGCCCGCGCGGCGATCGGCCGCAACGTCCTCGACCCCGCCGCGCGGGAGCCCGCAGCGCGGGCCGGCCGGGCGCAGGCCGCGACCGTCGTGGCGCGCGTCGGCGAGGTCTGGGCCGGCTGAGCCGGCGACACGGGCACGCCACCAGCTCGTCACCCGGAGTTGTGGCGCGGGACCGCCTCCGGGCACCTGGCCTCGCTGGGATCACCTCGCGGAGCCGACGGCGACGGTCGCCGTCCGAGCCCGCGGGAGCCCCGATGTCCCGAGTACGCCGCCTGCGTGCCACGGTCGCCGCCGTCGCGGTCGCCGTCCCCCTGTCCCTCGCCGTCCCGGCGGCCGTCCCCGCGACCGCCGCGCCGAAGCCGCCGGCCCCCGAGCCCGCCACCGCCCTCGCCGACGACCTGCTCGTCGTGGGTCACCGCGGCGCCTCGGGCTACCGGCCGGAGCACACCCTCGCGGCCTACGAGCTCGCCGCCCGCATGGGTGCCGACTACATCGAGCCCGACGTGGTGAGCACCAAGGACGGTGTCCTCGTCGCCCGCCACGAGAACGAGATCTCCGGGACCACGGACGTCGCGAGCCGGCCGGAGTTCGCCGACCGCCGCACGACCAAGGTCATCGACGGGGTGGAGCTCACCGGCTGGTTCACCGAGGACTTCACCCTCGCCGAGCTGCGCACCCTCCGGGCTGTCGAGCGGCTGCCCGAGGTGCGTGAGGAGAACACCCTCTACGACGGCCTCTACCAGGTGCCGACCCTCGACGAGGTGCTCGAGCTGCGGGCGCGGCTCACGAAGGAGCTGCGCCGCGAGATCGGCGTCTACGTCGAGACCAAGCACCCCACCTACTTCGACTCCATCGGCCTCTCCCTCGAGGAGCCGCTGATGGCCGACCTGCGCGAGGCGCGGGTGCACAAGCACCACTCGCCGGTGTTCATCCAGTCCTTCGAGACGACGAACCTGCGCGAGCTGGAGGAGCAGGGGGTGCGGGTGCCGCTGGTGCAGCTGCTGTCGGGTTCCGGGCAGCCCTACGACCTCACCGTCGCCGGTGACCCGCGCACCTACGCCGACCTCACGACCGCCGAGGGGCTGCAGGAGATCGCCGAGTACGCCGAGGGCGTGGGCCCGGACAAGAACCTGGTCATCCCGCGCAACCCCGACGGCACGCTCGGCACCCCGACCGCGCTGGTCGACGACGCGCACCAGGCCGGCCTGCTGGTGCACCCGTACACGTTCCGCAACGAGAACGTCTTCCTGCCCCCGGCGCTGCGCGACGGCGTCGCGCCCGACGACTACGGCCGGGCGCTGGAGGAGCAGACCGCCTTCTGGGAGGCCGGCATCGACGGGATGTTCACCGACAACCCGGACACCGGCGTCGTCTCCCGCGAGCTGTTCGTGACCGGCGAGGCCCCCGCGGCCTGAGCCGGACCGTCGTGCCGCGAACCGGCCTCAGTGCCGGCGCCAGAGCCACACGCCGACGCCCGCGAACCAGAAGGCCATCAGGTAGGTGACCGCCCAGCCCACCGGGGGCAGCAGAAGACCCGCGGCGAAGACGGCGCTGACGATCGTCAGCGCACGGGAGGTGCCGCGGGCGGCCACCGCCACGGCGATGAGGAACCCTGCTCCCACCCAGGCGGCCATCGGGTGGACGACGTTCATCACGATCAGCCCTGTCTCCGCGCCCGTCGGGGTCACCCCTCCGCCCAGCACCCGGGTGCCCACGACCACCGCCGCCGCCAGCGAGGTGAAGGTCGCGGCCAGCAGCAGCACGTGGCCGGCGCCGAGAACCGGCAGCAGCCGCACGGCCGCGGTTTCGCCGGAACGCCCCAGCCGCCGGGCCAGTGCGCCGGCCACCGCGGTGGCGAGGAGTGCGTAACCGCCGAGCAGGGTCGCGGCGAGCGTGACCGGTGCGTTGCCGAGCGCCGCCGCGGCCTCCTGGGCGTTCCCGGCCCCCGCCAGCGGGTCGCCGAGGACGACGGCGGCCGCGGCGAAGGCGCCCAGCGCGCCGATGCCGGCCACGGCCGGGACGGGTGAGCCGTGCTGCACCCCGGCCGGGTCGCTGGTGGCCGTGGCGGTGGGGGTGGACGTGGACGTGGTCATGGCGGTTCCTCCTGGTGGTGGGCGCGCGGTCCGCGCCGTCGGGCCCACGCTGGCGGCCGCGGCCCGGCACGCCGTCCCTCTCCGGGCCGATCCCGGGGTCGGGGCGTCGCCGGGGCATCCCCCGCGAGGCAGACCCCGCATCGGTCGTCGGAGGGACCCGCCGGGCGCCGGAACGGTCCTACGCTGCCCGCCATGCGAGGCGTGCTGAGCAGGTGGCGGGCCCTCCCGGTGCCGGTGCGCGACGGCGTGCTCGCCGTCGGGCTCACGGTCGCCGGTCAGGTCGAGCTGCTCGCGGCCGACGAGCTCGGCGGTCCGCGCGGCCTGCAGCACGTGGCCTTCGCCGTCATGACGGCGAGCCTGGTGGCGCGGCGTGCCAGGCCGGTGGGTGCCGCCGTCGTCGGCGCAGCGGGGCTCGCCTTCCAGACGGTCCTGGGGGAGGCGCCCGCCGTCGCCGGTTTCGTGGCCGTCCTCGTCCTGACCTACTCGGTGGCCCAGTACGCCGACCGCCGCCGGGACGCCGTCCTCGGGCTGCTCGCCGTCCTGGCCGCCGTGCAGGTCTACCCGTTCGTCGCCGACCGACCGGTGAACGCCGCGGACGAGGTGGCCAACATGGCGATCCCGGTCGTCGTCTGGGTGTTCGCCCGGCTGGCCCGCGAACGGCTGGACCGGGCGGTCGCGGCCGAGCGCGAGGCCGTCGCGGCGCGGGAACGCGAGCGCCGGCAGGAGGCCGAGCGGGCGGGTGCTCTGGCCGCCGAGCGCCGCCGGATCGCCCGCGAGATGCACGACGTCGTCGGGCACGGGGTCACGCTGATGCTCCTGCACGCCGAGGCCGCGCAGGCCAGCCTGGGCGCTCGGGAGCCGGCCACGGCCCGGGCGCTGGACGTCGTGCTCGCGTCCGGCCGCACGGCCCTCGACGACCTGCACCGGATGCTGCGCGTGCTGCGGGAGCACCCGGAGGAAGGGCCCGCGGACCCGTTGCCCGGCTCGATCGCCGCCATCGAAGAGCTCGTCGTGGCGGCGCGCGCGGCCGGGCGGGACGTCGAGATGACGGCGGACGGCGCCGTGCCCCCGCTGCCGGCCGCCGTGGAGGCGACCGCCTACCGGATCGTGCAGGAGTCGCTGACCAACGCGCTCCGCCACGCCCCCGGCGCGCCGATCAGCGTGGTGCTGGAGTTCGCCGCCGAGGCGCTGACGGTCGAGGTGTCCGACGACGGCCCGGGAGGCGGCGATCCCGGGCGGGCGGGGCACGGCCTGCTGGGTCTCCGGGAGCGCGTGGCCCTCTTCGACGGCTGCCTGACCGCCGGGCCGCGGGCCGACGGCACCGGCTGGACCATCCGCGCGGTGCTGCCGGTCCCGGTGCCGGAGCATGCGGCGGTATGAGCGTCCGGGTGCTGCTGGCCGACGACGAGGCCCTCGTGCGGGCCGGGCTGCGGATGATCCTGGAGGCCGAGGCCGGGCTGGAGGTCGTCGGGGAGGCCGGTGACGGGGTCGACGCCGTGGGCCTGTGCCGGCAGCTGCACCCCGACGTCGCGCTGGTCGACGTCCGGATGCCCCGCCTGGACGGCATCCAGGCCGCCCGCCGCATCTGCGCCGACCCCGCGGTGGCGACGGCGGTGGTCATGCTGACGACGTTCGACGCCGACGAGCACCTGGTGGAGGCCCTGCGCGCCGGGGCGGCCGGGTTCCTGCTCAAGTCGATGCCGCGCGAGCAGCTGGTCGCCGCCGTCCGCTCGGCCGGTACCGGTGACGTGCTGCTCGCGCCCAGCCTGCTCCGCCGCCTGCTCGACGACCACGTGCGGCGGGTCGGTCCGACCCTGGCACGGGCACCCGGCCTCGACCGGCTGACCGCGCGCGAGGAGGAGGTCCTGCGGCTGGTCGCCCGGGGCCTGTCCAACGCCGAGATCGCCGACCGCCTCGTGCTGGGCGAGGGCACGGTGAAGACCCACGTGGCGCGCGTGCTCGCCAAGCTGGGGGTCCGGGACCGGGTGCAGGCGGTGGTGGTCGCCTACGAGTCGGGGCTGGTGCGTCCCGGGCAGGCCGACTGACTAGACGACCGGCTCGGCGACCAGGGAGCCCGCCGAGTGCTCCTGGCGCAGGGCGGTCTTGAGCACCTTGCCGCTCGGGTTGCGCGGCAGCGCCCCGACCACCGAGTACTCCCGCGGGTTCTTGTAGCGGGCCAGCCGCTCGCGGCACCAGGCGCCGAGCTCCTCGGAGGTGGGCGGGTCGGCCACGTCGCGCGGGGCGACGACGGCCAGCGGCGCCTCGCCGTACCGGCTGTCGGGGACGCCGATCAGCGCGACCTCCGCGACCTTCGGGTGGGCGGCCAGGACGTTCTCCACCTCGGCGCAGTAGATGTTCTCCCCGCCGGAGATGATCATGTCCTTCTTGCGGTCGACGACGTAGAAGTAGCCGTCCTCGTCCTGGCGCACCAGGTCGCCGGAGTGGAACCAGCCGCCGGCGAAGGCCTCCGCGGTCGCCTCCGGCTTGTTCCAGTACTCCTTCATCACCATCGGGCTGCGGTAGACGATCTCGCCGACCTCGCCCCGCGGGACGTCCTCCATCGCCTCGTCGACCACCCGGACCTCGACGTTGAGGATCGGCGTGCCGACCGAGCCGATCTTGCGCACCGAGTCCTCCCCGCGCAGCAGGCAGGTGACGGGGCTGCACTCGGTCTGGCCGAACGCGGTGATCACCTCCGCCTGCGGGAAGGCGTCGATCAGCGCGCGGAGCAGCGTCGTGGAGGCGGGGGCCGCGCCCCAGGAGACCCGCCGCAGCGACGAGAGGTCGCGGGAGGCGAGGTCGGGGACGGCGAGCACGGCGGCCCACATCGCGGGCACGAGGAAGATGCTGGAGACCTTCTCCCGCTCCATCATGTCCAGCGTCGCGGCCGGGTCGAAGGCGCCCGACTTGATGATCACGTGGACGCCGCCGAGGAGCAGCGGGGGCAGCCCGCCGGCGAGGCCCGCGATGTGGAACAGCGGCGCGCCGGGCACGCCCACCCGGTCGTCGGGGTCCCAGCCCAGCGTCGTGATCTGGCTGAACGCGTGCAGGAGCAGGTTCCGGTGGGTGAGCACCGCGCCCTTGGGGCGGCCGGTCGTGCCCGACGTGTACATGATGAACGCCGGCTCGTCCTCGTCGACCACGACGTCGAGCGGGTCGGCGCCGGCGGCGGCGAGCGCCGTCTCGTAGTCCTCGCTGCCCGGGCCGGCGTCCCCGCCGCCGACCACCAGGGCGGCGGCGACGTCCGGCGCCTGCTCGCGCGCCTTGGCGGCGACCTCCGCCAGCGGCGCGTCCACGACCAGCGCGACGGCGCCGGAGTCGGTGAGCACGTAGGCGACCTCGTCGGCCACCAGCCGGAAGTTCACCGGGACGACGATCGCGCCCAGCCGGACGCCGGCGAGGTAGGACTCCCACCCCTCCATGCCGTTGAGGGTCAGGACGGCGACGCGGTCACCCGTGCCGACCCCGCGCTGCCGCAGCGCCCCGGCCAGTCGGGTGACGCGTTCGTCCAGCTCCGCGTAGCTGCGCCCCGTCCCCTCGAAGCGCAGCGCCGTCGAGTCCGGTGTCGCGCGGGCCCAGCGGGCCAGCTGGTCGCTCAGGGTCATGCCCCGGCCCTGCAGGGGAGGGATCTCGACGGTCACGGGTTGCTCCTCGACGTCCGACGCGGGTGTGATCTGCGTCATGGTGGCGACCGACGACGGAGCGGTCAACCCTGACTGTCGAGGGCGAGCAGCCGCGCGGCGAGGCGCTTCCAGAGGGCCAGGTGCGGGTCGGTGGCGGCAGGCCGGTCCTCGAACGCGTAGACGAGCGCCACGCCCCGCATGCTCGTGAAGAGCAGCTCGCACAGGTCGGCGTAGGTGGCGGCGCCGGCGATCTCCGGCCCCCAGATACCGTCGGCCACCGCGGCGATGGACGCCCGCAGCCGCCGCTCCTCCCCGCGCAGGGCCGCGCGCAGCTCGGGGTCGGTGCGCGCCGCCGTCCAGAGCTCCATCGCCGCCCAGAACGGGGGCTCCTGGAACGTCGCCCACATCAGGTCGATCGCCCGCTCCACCCGCTCCCGCCCGGTCGGCTCGTCCTCCATCAGCGCGGCGGCCCGGCGACGGACCTCGTCCAGTTGGGTCGTGGACAGGTGCTCGGCGGCGGCGACGAGCAGCTCGGCGCGGGAGGGGAAGTGGTGCAGCAGCCGGCCGCGCGAGACCCCGGCCCGGGCCTGGACGGCGAGCGTCGAGGCGCCCGCGAACCCGTCCTCCACCAGGCAGGCCACGGCCGCGTCGAGGATCAGCAGGCGGCTGTCGGCGGTCCGCTCCGAGCGCGAGCGGGGCCCGGCAGCGGCGCGGCCGGCGACGGGCTCGGCGCTCATCCGCGGAACAGTAGGCCGTGTGCGGGGCCCGGAACAGTCACCGTTGACCGTTCCGGGTGACGACTGTCACGCTGCGGCCGACCCACTCACCGACGAGAGGCGTGCCCGTGGACTTCGACGACAGCCCCGACGAGGCCGAGTACCGGGCGCGGGTGCGCGCCCTGCTCGAGGAGCACGCCGGCGAGCTGCTGCACCTCGCGCCGGGGCAGGAGGGGATCGACGCCCGCACCCACGAGGCCGAGATGCGCCGCACCCAGCGGGTGCTCGCCGAGGCCGGCCTGGTCGGCGTCACCTGGCCCCGGGAGTACGGCGGGCAGGGCGGCACGCTCGTGCAGCAGGCGATCGTCGGCCAGGAGCTCGCCCGGGCCCGGGTGCCGGGGCTGATCAACCACATCGGCATCGGCATGTGCGGGCCCACCGTCATCGCTCACGGCAGCCAGGAGCAGCGCGAGCGCTACCTCGCCCCGCTGCTGCGCGCCGACGAGGTGTGGTGCCAGCTGTTCAGCGAGCCGGCGTCGGGCTCGGACCTCGCCGCGCTGCGCACCACCGCCGTCCGCGACGGCGACGACTGGGTCGTCAACGGGCAGAAGGTGTGGACGACGCTGGCGCACGTCGCCGACTTCGGCATCCTGCTCACCCGCACCGACCCGGAGAAGCCCAAGCACGCCGGACTGACCATGTTCGTCATCGACATGCACGCCCCGGGCGTGACGGTGCGCCCGCTGCGCCAGATGGGCGGCCAGGCGGACTTCAACGAGGTCTTCTTCGACGACGTCCGCATCCCCCACTCGGAGCGGCTCGGCGAGCCCGGCGAGGGGTGGCGGGTCGCGCTCACCACGCTGATGAACGAGCGGGTGGCCATCGGCGGAGCCGGTGGCGCCATCGGGGCGCCGGTGGAGGAGTTCGCCCAGCACGCGCGGGAGCGGCTGCCGCGGCTGGACCCCGAGCGGCAGGTGCTGGCCCGCCAGGCGGTCGGGCGGGCGGTGGTCGCGGCGCTCGCCGCCCGCTACACCGGGTACCGGCGGCTGACCGTGCTCAGCCAGGGCGGCATCCCGGGGCCCGAGGCCAGTGCCGGGAAGCTCGCCGGCACCGAGGCCGGTCTGCTGATGGCCGACGCCGGGGTGCGGCTGCTGGGCGACGAGGCCGTGTACGCCGCCACCGCCGACGGCGACGACCGCTGGCAGCGGACCCAGTCGTGGCTGCCCGGCATCAGCATCGCCGGGGGCACCGACCAGGTGCTGCGCAACATCCTCGGCGAGCGGGTGCTGGGCCTGCCGCCGGAGCCGCGCAGCGACAAGGCCGGGCCTTTCTCGGGAGGGACGCGATGAACTTCGACCTCGACGCCGACCAGCGCGACATCGCCGACGGCGCCCGGGACTTCTACCGGGGCAACGCCTCGCCGGCCGCCGCGCGCGCCGGGCTGGAGGGCGGCGGGCTGGAACCCGGCCGCAAGGCGCTGGCCGACATCGGTTTCCTCGGCATCACGGTCCCGGAGTCCGCCGGGGGCTCCGGGCGCCCGCTGCTGGACCTCGCCGTCGTGGCCGAGCAGGGCGGCGCAGTCCTGGCCGCGCCCTCGCTGGTCACCGCCGCCCGCGCCGCGGTGCTGCTCGGCGACGCGCCCGACCTGGCCGCGCAGCTGGCCGACGGGTCGACGGGGTTCGCCGTGCTGGACGGGGCCGTCGACGGCTCCGCGCCGTCGGTCGACGCCGCGGACGCCACCCTGTTCCTGGGGCTGGACGGTGCGGACCTGGTCGTCGGCGAGGGCGAGGTCGTGCCCGGCCGCCCGCTGGACGCCACCCGCGGGCTGGCCTCCGTCCGGCTGACCTCCCGCCGCGTGCTGACCCCGGACGCCGGCGAGCTGTGGGCCCGCGCCCGGCAGGTGGGCGCGGTCGTCATGGCCGCGGAGGACCTGGGCGGCGCCGAGCGGTGCGTGCAGCTCGGCGTGGCCTACGCCCAGGAGCGGGAGGCGTTCGGCCGCCGGATCGGCTCCTACCAGGCGATCAAGCACATGCTGGTCGACGCCTGGGTCGGCGTGGAGCAGCTGCGCTCCCTGGTCTGGTGGGCGGCGTGGGCGGCCGACTGCAACCCCGCGGAGCTGCCGCTCGCGGCGGCGGCGGCCAAGGCATGCGCGGCGGCGACCTTCGAGCGCGCCGCCAGCACCCTGATCCAAGTGCACGGCGGCATCGGGTTCACCTGGGAGCACGACGCGCACCTGTACTGGCGGCGGGCGAAGGTGGACCGGCTGCTGCTCGGGGACGAGGCCGAGCACCTCGACGCCGTCGCCCGGCTCGCCGTCACCGGAGCCCTGGGCGCGGGGCGATGACCGGCGACCTCACCGAGCTGCGGTACGAGGTGGCCGACGGCGTCGCGACGGTGACGCTGCACCGGCCGGACCGGCTCAACGCGTTCACCCTCACGATGGCCGACGAGCTCGCCCGCGTGGCGGCGGCCGCCGACGCCGACGACGACGTCCGCGTGGTGGTCGTGACCGGGTCGGGGCGGGCGTTCTGCGCCGGGGCCGACCTCGGCGGCGGAAAGGACACCTTCTCCGACCGGCGCACCCGGGAGCGGCCGCCGGGTCCGCTCAGCGAGGACATCGGTGGCTTCCCCCGGGACGCCGGGGGAGTGGCCTCGCTGCCCTTCGCCGCGCTGCGCAAGCCGGTGATCGCTGCGGTCAACGGCCCGGCCGTGGGCATCGGCGCGACGCTCACCCTGCCCATGGACGTCCGGATCGCCGCGAAGTCGGCGCGCTTCGGGTTCGTGTTCGGTCGCGTCGGCATCGTGCCCGAGGCGGCGTCCTCCTGGTTCCTGCCCCGGGTGGTGGGCATCAGCCAGGCCATGGAGTGGGTCGCGACCGGGCGGGTGTTCGACGCCGCGGAGGCGCTGCGCGGCCGGCTGGTGTCCCGCGTGGTGCCCGACGACGAGCTGCTGCCGACCGCCTACGGGCTGGCCCAGGAGATCGTGGCGAACACCAGCGGGGTCGCCGTCGGCGCGGCCCGGCAGCTGCTCTGGTCGATGCTCGGTGCGTCCTCGCCCTGGGACGCCCACCGCGCGGAGTCCCGGGCGCTGGTCGAGTTGGGGGAGGGGCCGGACCCGGCCGAGGGGGTGGCCGCCTTCCTGGAGAAGCGGCCGCCGCGCTTCCCCGGCCGCCTGCCCGACAGCGCCGTCGCGGGCGTGCCGCGCTGGCCGCTGCCCCCGGACGACGTCGGGCGCGCCTAGCAGGCCCGCCCACCTCGGTGGCTACTCGGTGGGCAGGGCCAGGTTCGGCCCGGCGATCTCCCAACTGGGTCGGAGCTCGCCGTCGAAGTCGTCCGGCAACAGCGTCGCGGCGCCGCGCTCGACGTCCGCGCCGCCCACCTCGACCCAGACTCCTCGCTCGGCGAAGGTGTCGTCGTCCGTGCAGGACGAGCCGGTCACCCAGTTCTCGCCTTCGACGGAGCCCACGAGCACCACGACGCACCAGGGGTGGTCGGCCGCGCCCCGGCCGGCGTAGACCTGAGCGCCGTCCGCCTCGGCGACGTGACGCAGGTCGTCGACCCCCTCCGGCACCTCGACGCCGTCCGGGACGGCGTCCTCGGCCGTCGCCGACCGGTCGAGCACGGCGAGCTCGGGTGCTGCCGGGCCGCCGCATCCGGTGAGCAGCAGCACGGTGCCGGCGACGAGGGCGGTCCTCCTGCTGCGCGGTTCCATGAGGAGACCCTAGGGGCGTCGTGGGGTCGGCCGGTGCGACGAGGCCGGGCGCCTCAGGGCATCCGCATCGGGTCCAGGTGGCGCAGCAGCGTCTCGCCGAGGTCGCGCATGGCGACCACCTGCGCGGGGGAGAGCTGGTCGAACAGCTCGCGCCGGACGCCCTCGACGTGCACCGGCGCCGCACCCTCCAGGGCGGCGAACCCTTCGTCGGTGAGGACGGCGAGCTGGCCGCGCCCGTCCTCGGCGCACACCTGCCGGCGCACCCAGCCGCGTTCCTCCAGCCGCGAGACGGCGTGCGACAGCCGGCTCCGGGAGGAGAGGCACCGGTCGGCCAGCTCGCTCATCCGCATCATGCGCTCGGGCGCCTCGGAGAGGGCGACGAGGATCTCGTAGTAGGCGTGCGAGATGCCGGTGCGGTGGCTGAGCTCGCGGTCGAGCCGGTCCAGCAGGAGCTGGGCGCTGTAGAGCCAGGCGCGCCACGCCTTCTGCTCCTCGGGATCGAGCCAGCGCGGCTCACCCGTGGGGAGGGACTCCGACGACACCGACATGGTCATGGGCACAGGATACTGGCGGAATAGTCAAGCGCTCAACTACGCTGACGCCAGACATCGCACCGCCACGCAGGACCACCAGGGAGGCACCATGACCAGCAGCACCAGCGTCCAGATCCCCGGCTACATCGCCGGCACCTGGGACATCGACGCCAGCCACTCCACCGTCGGCTTCTCCGTCCGCCACATGATGGTGAGCAAGGTCCGCGGCTACTTCCGCGAGTTCTCCGGCGAGATCGTCACCGCCGAGGACCCGACGCAGTCCAGCGTCACCGCCACGGTGGACATGGACTCGATCGACACCCGGCAGGAGCAGCGGGACGCGCACATCAAGTCCGCCGACTTCTTCGACGTCGGCAACCACACCGTGATGACCTTCCGCTCCACCGCCGTGAAGACCGACGGTGCCGACTGGACCGTCGAGGGCGACCTCACCATCAAGGGCATCACCAAGCCGGTCGTCCTGGCGCTCGAGCTGAACGGCTTCGGCCCGGACGCCTACGGCGGCACCCGCGCCGGCTTCAGCGCCAAGACCGAGATCTCCCGCAAGGAGTACGGCGTCGACATCGACATGCCGATGGACGGCGGCGGTGTCGTCGTCGGCGACAAGATCAACGTCGAGCTCGAGATCGAGGCCGTGCTCCGCACCGCGTAAGGACCCCTCTGCCCCCGCGCAGGGGGCCGCTCCAGCACGTCGCGAGGGCCCCGGACGGTTCGCCGTCCGGGGCCCTCTGCGTCGGTCGGGGGGCTACGCCATCGCAGGGTTCAGCACCTGGAACAGGACGTGGTCCTGCCAGCGCCCGGCGATCCGGAGGTAGTGCGGTGCCACCCCGTACCGCTCGAACCCGTTGCGCCGGAGCACCCGCTGGGACGCCGCGTTGTGCAGCAGCGTGCCGGCCTCCACGCGGTGCAGGGCGAGGTCGGTGAACGCCCGGCGCAGCATCTCGGCGACGGCGCGGGTGGCCAGCCCGCGGCCGTTGGCGGCCGAGGCGACCCAGTAGCCGAGGCTGCCGGACTGGAAGGCCCCGCGCACGACGTTGTTCAGCGTGATCCGCCCGACCACCGCGCCGGAGTCGTCCAGGATGACGCAGGGGAGCGCGAGCCCGGCGTCGTGCCGCTCGAGGGCCGCCCGGACGTCGGTCCGCTGACCCGCCTCGGTGTACCACCGCTCGTCGCGGGCCGGTTCCCAGGGCGCCTGGAACTCCCGGTCCGCGCGGACGAGGTGGGTGAGGACCGGGGCGTCGTCGAGGGCCAGGAGGCGGGTCCGTGCGTACACCCCCGCGACCATGCCAGGCGGCCGGGCGGCGCCGCGGTCGACTCCTCGACAGGGACACTGGGGGACATGTCGACCTCCGCCCTCGCCCGGATCCCCGCCTCGCTCCTGGTCGCCGTCGGCCTCGCCGCCGGCTTCGGCATCGCCCAGGGCACCGGCGTCCGGGCGCTCGGCGGCGCGGTGTTCGCCGCCTGTGGGATCGGTGCCGCCTGGATCGCCGCCCGACGGCGGGGCCCCGCCGTCACCGCGGGGCTCGCCGCCCTCTACGTCGGCGCCTTCGTGCTCGCGCACGTGCTCGCCCTGGGCGCCGGTCTCCCCGCCTGGTTCGCGGTGAGTCTGGTCACTGTCGCCGCGGCCGGGGCCACCTACGGGGTGGTCGACAAGCAGCGAGAGGCGGTGTCCGCGCGCTGAGCACCTAGAGTGTAGGGAAGGTCGGGGCCCCGAAGGCTGTTGACCTGATGCCCGCGCGCGTCCGCGCGGCGCGCCCCCGAGCTCCCGAGGTGCCCTTCCGCATGCCCACCCGCAACGACCTGCGCAACGTGGCGATCGTCGCCCACGTCGACCACGGCAAGACGACCCTGGTCGACGCCCTCCTCCGCCAGGCCGGCGCGCTCGGCCGCGCCAAGGGCGAGGGGACGGACAACGACTCCACGCAGGACCGCGTGATGGACTCGATGGACCTCGAGCGCGAGCGCGGCATCACCATCCTCGCGAAGAACACCGCGATCCGCCTGGCGGACGAGGACGGCAACCCCGTCGTCGTCAACATCGTCGACACCCCCGGCCACGCCGACTTCGGTGGCGAGGTCGAGCGCGGCCTCTCCATGGTCGACGGAGTCGTGCTGCTGGTCGACGCCTCCGAGGGCCCGCTCCCGCAGACCCGCTTCGTGCTGCGCAAGGCGCTCGGCAAGGGGATGCCGGTCATCCTCGCGGTCAACAAGACCGACCGCTCCGACGCCCGCATCGAAGAGGTCGTCGACGAGTGCTACGAGCTGTTCATGGAGCTCATGGAGGACGCCGGCATGGACGCCGACGCCCTCGAGTTCCCGATCGTCTACTGCAACGGCCGCACCGGGCAGGCGTCGCTGACCAAGCCCGAGAACGGCACCGTGCCCGACAGTCCGGACCTCGGCCCGCTGGTGAAGACGCTGCTGGACACGATCCCGGCGCCGGAGTACGACGCCGAGGAGCCGCTGCGCGCGCAGGTCACCAACCTCGACGCCTCGCCGTTCCTGGGTCGCCTGGCGCTGCTGCGCATCCACTCCGGTGAGATGAAGCGCGGCCAGCAGGTCGCCTGGTGCAAGGTCGACGGCACGATCAAGAACGTCAAGATCACCGAGCTGCTGGTCACCGAGGGTCTGACCCGGACGCCGGCCGAGAGCGCCGGCCCCGGCGACCTGGTCGCCATCGCCGGCATCGAGGACATCATGATCGGCGACACCCTCGCCGACCCGAACGACCCGCGGCCGCTGCCCCCGCTGACCGTCGACGAGCCCTCGATCTCGATCACCATCGGGATCAACACCTCGCCGCTGTCGGGCAAGTCGGGCAAGAAGCTCACCGCCCGCCTGATCAAGAACCGCCTCGACCAGGAGCTGGTCGGCAACGTCAGCGTGCGGATGCTGCCCACCGACCGCCCCGACACCTGGGAGATGCAGGGCCGTGGCGAGCTGGCGCTGGCCATCCTCGTCGAGCAGCTGCGCCGCGAGGAGTTCGAGCTCACCGTCGGCCGGCCCACCGTCGTCACCAAGGAGATCGACGGCAAGCTGCACGAGCCCGTCGAGCGGGTCACCATCGACACCCCCGGCGAGTACGTCGGCACCCTGACCCAGGCTCTCGCGGTGCGCCGCGGCCGGCTGGAGAACCTGGTGCACCACGACACCGGCTGGGCGCGGATGGAGTACGTCGTCCCCTCCCGCGGCCTCATCGGGTTCCGCACCGAGTTCCTGACCGAGACCCGCGGCACCGGCGTGCTGAACAGCAACCTCGAGGGCTACGAGCCGTGGCTGGGCGACATGCGCGCCCGGCCGACCGGCTCGCTGGTCGCCGACCGCCAGGGCGTGGCGACGACCTACTCGATGTTCTCGCTGCAGGAGCGTGGCCAGCTCATGGTCCAGCCGGGCACCGAGGTCTACGAGGGCATGATCGTGGGTGAGAACTCCCGTCCGGACGACATGGACGTGAACATCACCAAGGAGAAGAAGCTCACCAACATGCGCAAGTCCACCTCCGAGGAGCTGGAGCGGCTGATCCCGCCGAGGATCCTCAACCTGGAGCAGGCGCTGGAGTTCTGTGCCGAGGACGAGTGCGTGGAGGTCACGCCGGCCGGCGTCCGCATCCGCAAGGTGGTGCTCGACCAGACCGAGCGCGGCAAGGCCAAGAACCGCAAGCCCAAGCCCAGCTGATCCGCCCATGACGCAGCGAGCCCCTGCCCGGTGATCCGGGCAGGGGCTCGCTGCGTCATGGGGCCGTTACGGCGCCGGCACGAAGGCCACGTGCGGGTGGTCCATGTGGTTGGCGGTGGGGGAGCCGCGGTCCTCCATGGGCTGCCAGGCCCAGCCCGTCCACGTCCCGGCGATCTGCTGCTGCCAGATCACGTACTCGACGCCGAGGCGCGCCGCGTTGTCGATGACGTACTGGCTGAGCGCGTCGCCCGTGGCCCGGTCGTCGTAGACCATGAAGTCGGCGGCGCGGCCCTCCGACGGGCTGTGGCCGGGGCGGGTGAGCACCGTCGGGATGCCGAACTCCGCGGCGACCTCCGCGACGGCGGGGCGCACGTGCGGTTCCCACGCGCCGTAGGCGGCGGTGTCGAGGGCCGGCCGGTCCGCGGCGCGGCTGGCACGCTCCGGGGCCGCCGACGGGCCGCCGACGAGGGTGAGTCGCTGCCCGACGCGCAGCACGTTCGGGTCCGCGCCGATGACCTCGAGGTTGAGGGCGTGCACGTCCTGCCAGGTGGTGCCGTGGCGGGCGGCGATGCCGCCCAGCGTGTCG
The DNA here is from genome assembly GCF_054050975.1 of Blastococcus sp. SYSU DS0828. Taxonomy (NCBI): domain Bacteria; kingdom Bacillati; phylum Actinomycetota; class Actinomycetes; order Geodermatophilales; family Geodermatophilaceae; genus Blastococcus; species Blastococcus sp. SYSU DS0828. Next base: position 119,402 of record NZ_JBJHAK010000003.1, read on the forward strand.
CCCGGCTGCACCACGTACTCGCCGCCGGCGGGGGCGGGGGCGGCAGGGGCGGCGCCCGATCCGCCGATGACGAGGACCTGCCCGACGCGCAGGACGTTCGGGTCGGCGCCGATGGTGGCGAGGTTGTCGGCGTGGATGGTCTGCCACGAGGTGCCGTGGGCGGCCGCGAGCCCGCCCAGCGTGTCACCGGGGACGACCGTGTGCTCCCCGGGGTGGGCCTGTGCCGGACCGGCGATCGCGAGGGAGGCGGCCGCGGCGGCCGCGAGGACCACGGCCGGACGTGCCATGGCCGCCGCCGCCGCGGAGGTGCGGGTGGAGCGACCGGGTCGTGCCGTGCGGTGCTTGAGCATGGGGAAGCCTCTCGCCGCCTGCGGGGTTAGCTGTCGGGTTCGGGCGAGAGCTGCCCGGCCGCGTGCTGCGGCTTCACCCCGAGGCCGAGGGCCAGGATCTCGTGGGTTCCCCGCGCCTGCCCGTCGTGTGCACGGGTCCGGTGGCGGTGGGCAGGTTCGGCGGTCCGCCATCCGGGCCCACCCGTTGGTGGACGCAGCACGGTAGGCAGACCGCCGTCCCCGACGGCAAGGCCGCGGAGCCTCCATCGCGGGCGGCCCCGCGCGGACTGACTCGCCGTGGCCCGCCCCCGACTGCCCGTGTGCGGTGCTCGTACCGGCGGCGCACGGTCCGCGGCGCGGGCTCCGTGCTCGTCAGGTCACGAATCGTGATGACTGGCCGAAGCGGTCCGACGCGCCCGCCACGCCGTCGAGGAGTCTCGCCTCGCACCCGTCCTACGTTGACCTCGGAGCCGTCTCCCCGGCTCCCTGGGAAGAGGAAGGCGGCCGAACGCTCATGGCGACGATCACCCGTACGGTTCCGGCGATCGAGGGCTTCCGGGGTGGCATCGACGTCCGGGTGAGCCTGCGCGCCGACGCCGGATCGGGCGGTTCGGCGTTCGACGGTGCGTGGTTCCCGCGGAGCCGGGACCTCGCCGTGGAGCTGCCGGAGCTGATCGCGGCGCTGGAGCGGCGTGGTGTGCGGGTGGAGCGGTTCACCTACGCCCTCGACGCCTGGGAGCCGGCCCCCCGCAAGCTGGAGGTGCTGGGCCGCACGGTCCGCGCCGGCGGCTTCCGGAGCATGGACCCGCAGGTCGTCTGCCTCACCTGGGCCGGGGGGAACCGCCGGGCCGACCTGCTGGTCGTCCCGCCGGAGACCGACGTCCTCACCGGCGCCCGGGCGCTGCGGCTGTGCACCCGGCGGGGCCTGCCGTCCTCGCCCCAGATGGTGCTCGCCGCGGCCCGTTCCACGCCCCTTCCGCAGGTGCCCACGCTGCCGGTGTCCCGCGCGGTGTAGCGCTCGTCCGCCGACGGCGGATCCGCTGCCGGCGAACTCCCTGGACGCGCGGGCGCCGACCGGGCTGGAGTGCTCGGCATGAGACTCCTCGTCCTCGGCGGCACCCACTTCCTCGGCCGGCACGTGGTGGAGGCCGCGCTCGCTCGCAGGCACGACGTCGCCACCTTCACCCGGGGCCTGACGGGTCCGCCGCCGGAGGGCGCGCGGGCGCTGCACGGCGACCGCGACGACCCCGGCGCGCTGCCGCGCGCGCTGGGGGAGTGGGAGCCCGAGCTCGTCGTCGACACCTCCTGCCAGACCCGGGCCGCCGCCCGCAACGCCGCTGCGGCGCTGGGCGGGGTCCGCTCCTACGTCTTCGTGAGCAGCCTCAACGCGTACCGCAACTGGCCGCCGGGGCCGCTCGGCCCGGAGGACGGCGAGCCGACCTGGGACACCGAGGACGACGAGTACGGGCCCATCAAGGCCTTCGGCGAGCGGGAGCTCGCCGCCGCCGTCGGTGGCCGCTTCCTCGCCGCCCGTGCCGGCCTGATCGTCGGCCCCTCCGACCCGATCCACCGCCTCGGCTGGTGGCTGGAGCGCATCGCGAGCGGCGGTCGGGTGGTCGTCCCGGCCGAGGGCGTCGCCCAGCCGATCGCGCTGGTCGACGCCCGTGACCTGGCCGCCTGGCTCGTGGACATGGCCGGGCAGGGCCGCACCGGTGCGGTCAACGCCACGGGGCCGGCGGGCATGACGACCCTGGGCGGCCTGCTCGAGCTCTGCCGGGTCGTCACCGGGAGCGCGGCGGAGTGGGTACCGGTGCCCGAGGCCGACCTTCTCGCCGCCGGCGTCCAGGAGTGGCTGCACCTGCCGCTGTGGCTGCGCCACGAGGTCGCCCGCACCGCCTGGGACGTCGACACCACCCGGGCCGCCGAGCTCGGGCTGGCCACGCGGGCGCTGGAGGCGACCGTCGCCGACACCTGGGCGTGGCTGCGCACGCACGAGCGGCCGGCGCCGCCGGCGCACCGCCCCGCCGACCAGCCCGGACCCGGCCTCCCGGCCGAGCTGGAGGCCTTCCTGCTGGCCGGCCGCTAGGAGCAGCCGGCGGGTGCCGTGCGGCGCCCTGTCAGTCGCGGGGGGCGCTGGGCCGGCCCGCGCCGACCGGGACCTCGCGGGAGTCGGTGGCGTCGGCGGCCACGTTCTGCTCGGCCACCTCGGCGAGGGCGTCGGCCGACTCCAGCCGCGTGTCCCGCCGGTACTGGCGGTAGGAGTGGACGACGGCCAGCACCCAGACGACCGCGAGCACTGCGTAGACCAGGGCGCTGACGGCGTCGCCGGCGTCCACCCAGTCGCTGCGCAGCAGCGTGCGGGTGTTGGTGATCACGATCATCCCGCCGACCAGGGAGCCCAGCATGCGCGGCGGGATGTGCCGCACCAGCCACGCGGCGATCGGCGCGGCGACGAGGCCGCCGGCGAGCAGCCCGGCGACCCACAGGGGGTCGATGCCCGCCGAGCCCAGCGCCATCAGGAAGCCGAGGCTCGCTGCCAGCGCGACGAGGAACTCGGAGGTGTCGATCGAGCCGATGACCTTGCGCGGCTCCATGCGGCCGCTGGCCAGCAGCGCCGGCGTGCCGACCGGTCCCCAGCCGCCGCCCCCGGTGGCGTCGACGAAGCCGGCCACCAGCCCCAGGGGGGTGAGGAAGCGCCGGCGGATGGGCTTGCCGACGTTCCGCCGGTCGATGCCGCGCAGCGTGAAGCGCACCAGGATGTAGACGCCCAGCGAGACCAGGATCAGCGACATGACCGGCGCCGCGACCGACGTCGAGAGGCTGGACAGGAAGTGGGCGCCGGCGAACGCCCCGACCGCACCGGGCACCCCGACCTTGGCGACGACCTTCCAGTCGACGTTGCCGAACTTCCAGTGCGAGAGCCCCGAGGCGAGCGTGGTGCCGATCTCGGCGAGGTGGATGGTCGCCGACGCCGCGGCCGGGTTGGTGCCGATGGCCAGCAGCAGGGTCGTCGAGGTGACGCCGTAGGCCATGCCGAGGCTGCCGTCGACGAGCTGGGCACCGAACCCGGCGAGGGCGAGCAGGATCAGGGTCTTCACGGGCACTGGCTCCGGGGTCTCAGGACGCGGGCGCGCAGCGGCGACCGTGTGAGGCGAGGGCGAGACGTGGTGGCGCCGGGGAGGCGCGGGGGCTCAGCAGCCCGGACAGGCGGCGGTGCAGACGCGCAGCAGGTCGACGTGCCGGCGGCTCACCAGGAGCAGCATCGTCGTCCGCGTCACGGCGCAATGTCTACCAGATCGATGCACTTAGGCGCAGATCCGGTCCCGACGCGTGGGACGGCGGTGGCGGGTGCGCGCGATGGGCCCGTTGTGGCACGGCGAGGTGCGGGTGCCGGCGCCGCGCGCTCAGCTGTGCGCGGTCTCGCCCGGGCCGGCGTCCTCGCGCACCGCAGCGAGGGACTCCACGAGGTCGTCCCGGGCCCGCGCCACCCGGGAGCGGATGGTGCCGACGGGGCACCCGGCGACCTCCGCGGCCTCGGCGTAGGGCAGTCCCAGCAGCTGCGTCAGCACGAACGCCTCGCGCCGGTCGGGGGCCAGCCGGGCCAGCAGGTCGGCGACCGCGGCGCCCTCGCCGACGGCGTCCGCGGCGCCCGGCGGGGCCAGCAGTTCCAGGTCGGCGGACTCCCGGACCAGGGTCAGCCGGCGCCGGCGGCGGGACTTCAGCGCGTCGGCGCAGACCCGGCGGGCGATGGCCAGCAGCCAGGTGCGGACCGAGGACCGGCCCTCGAAGCGGTGCAGGGAGCCGAACGCCCGCAGGTAGGTCTCCTGCGTCAGGTCGTCGGCGGAGGCCCGGTCGCCGAGCGCGGCGCAGAGCCGCCAGACGTCGGACTGCGTCTCCCGCACGAGGGTGGCCGCAGCCAGCGGGTCGCCGTCGGCGGCGTCCGCGGCCAGGCGTGCCAGGTCGTCCATGTCCTCGTCAGCGTGTCGCAGGTCACCCGGGAGGCCCGGAACCGGGCGATGCCCGGCGGCGACTAATCAACCATGTCCTGCCACACCTGCCGCGAGGCGCTCTCCGCGCGGCTCGACGGCGAGCCGCTCGGGATGCCCGCCGACGAGCTCGACGCGCACCTCGCCACGTGCCGCGGGTGCGCGGCCTGGGCCGCCGCCGCCGAGCGCGTGACCCGCCGAGCGCGGCTGGCGCCGGCCCCGTCGGTGCCCGACCTCACTGCGAGCGTCCTCTCGGCGCTGCCGCGCGAGCTCCCGGGTGCGCGGGCGGCCGCGCGCGCCCGGCTGGCGGACACGGCGGTGCGGCTGGCGCTGCTCGCCGTCGGGGTGGCGCAGGCGACGCTGGCCTGGCCGGTGCTCGCCTCCGGCGCCGGCGCGATGAGCGCCCCGGTGCACATGGCCCGGGAGAGCGGCGCCTGGAACCTGGCGCTGGCCGCGGCGTTCCTGGCCGTCGCGGCCGGTCCGCGGCTGGCGGCCGGCGGGCTGCCCTTCCTGGGTTCCTTCGTGGCCCTGCTGCTCCCGGTGACGGTTGCCGACCTGCAGGCCGGGCACGTGCACACCGACCGGGCGCTGGCCCACCTGCTGCTCGTGGCCGGCACGGCGCTGGTGGCGACCGTCGCGTGGCGGGGCCGCCGGCATCGTCCCGTTCCCGCGGTCGCCGACCGGCGGGTGACCGCGTGAGGCGCACCGCCCTCCTGCTCGCGCTGCTGGTTCTCGGCTGGTTCGGTGCGGGCATCGGCACGGCCGGCCCTGCGGCTGCGCACGCCACGCTGGTCTCCACGACCCCGGGGGAGGGCGCGCGGCTCGACGCCGCGCCCGACGAGGTGACCCTGCGGTTCTCCGAGGGCGTCTCGCTGGGCGCCGGGTACGCCCGGGTCCTCGGCGCCGACCAGCAGCGGGTGGACTCCGGGAACGCCTCCGTCGACGGCGACGTCGTCACCATCCCGTTGCGCGGGGACCTGCCCGACGGCGGCTACCTCGTCACCTACCGGGTGGTCTCGGCCGACTCGCACCCGGTCTCCGGTGCCTTCTCCTTCGTCGTCGGCGACGGCGAGCTGCTGGGCGCCGACGCGGCGGACGCGGCGCCGGCGACCGACCCGGTCGTCGGACTGCTGCTGCCCGTGGCGCGCTGGGTGGGCTACGCCGGGCTGGCGCTGGCGCTCGGGGTGCCCGTGCTGGTCGCCACCTGCTGGCCGACCGGGCGGGGCACCGCGCGGCTGCGGCGCATGGCCCTCGGCGGGGCCGCCGCGGTCGCCCTCTCCGCGGCCACCGGGTTCCTCCTGCAGGGCCCCTATGCCGCGGGCGCGGGGCTCGGCGCGATCGCCGACCCCGCGCTGCTCGGCGCCACGGCGCGGACGGGCGCGGGCTGGTCCGCCCTCGCGCGCGCCGCCCTGGCCGTCGCCCTGCTGCTGGCGCTGCGCCGTGCCTGGCGGGCTGCCGCACCACCGGGGCGGGGGACCGCCGTCGGGGTGGCGGCCCTGGGCGGCGGACTGGTCCTGGCGACCGCGGCGGTCGGCCACCCGGTCGCCGGGCCGTGGCCGGTCCTGGCCGTGCTGGTCGCGGCGGTGCACGCGGGGGCGATGGCGGTCTGGTTGGGCGGGCTCGCCGGCCTGCTCGCCGCCGCGGTGCGGCCGGGCGCCGCACCGGGCGACGTGGCCGCCGCCCTCCCACGGTTCTCCCGGCTTGCGTTCGGCGCGGTCGTGGCGCTCGTCGTGTCCGGGATCGTGCAGTCGGTGCGGGAGGTCGCGTCCCCCACCGCGCTGGTGGAGACGACGTACGGCCGTCTGCTCGCGGTCAAGCTGCTGCTCGTGGTGGTCGTCCTCGCCGCGGCCGGGATCTCCCGGGTGTGGGTGCAGCAGCGGCTGGGTGTCCGCCGTCCCCCGCGACGCCGGACGACGACAGTGCACGCGTTCGCCGCCGCGACCGCCGCCGCGGGCCGGGCCGAGCCCGCCCCTGCGGCGGTGGCGGCCGCGGGGGAGCGGGAGCAGGCCCAGGCGGAGGCCGCGGTCGAGCACCTGCCGGCGTTGCGGCGCTCACTGCTCGTGGAGGCGGTGCTGGCCGCCGTCGTCCTCGCGCTGTCGGCGGTGCTGGTCGCGACGCCGCCGGCCCGGACGGCGCTGGCCCAGCCGGTGGAGGTCGTGGTCCCCCTGCAGAGCGGCTCCGGCGCCACCTCGGGCAGCGTGCAGGTGACGGTCGAGCCCGCGCGCCCCGGCCCGAACACGCTGCACCTCTACCTCTTCGACGACGACGGCCGGCTCACGCAGCCGGCCGAGATCCGGGTGACCCTCACCGAGCGGAGCCAGGAGATCGGTCCGCTGGAGATCGCCCTGCAGCCCGCCGGCCCCGGTCACTTCGTCGGCGACGGCATGTCGATCCCGGGCGCCGGCACCTGGACGCTCACCGCCACCGTTCGGCTCGACGAGTTCACCGCCCTCACCGCGGCCACGGACTTCCCCGTGCGCTGACCTCCCGCCCCCCGTCCGACCGCGTTCCTTCCCTTCCTTCCCGAGGAGTCCTGTGTCCGTGCCCCGTCCGCTCGCCCGGCTCGCCGTCCTGCTGCTGGCCACCCTGACCGCTCTGGTGGCGGCCGTGGGCCTCGCGACCGCCGCGTCCGCCCACGTCACCGTCTCCTCCGCCGACGCGGAGCCCGGGGGGTACGGCAAGCTCACCTTCCGCGTGCCGAACGAGAGCGACACCGCCAGCACCGTCGCCCTGCGGATCCAGATCCCCGAGGAGGCCGCGATGGGCTCCCTCCGGGCGCAGCCGGTGCCGGGCTGGACGGTGACGATGACGACCGCCGAGCTGGCCGAGCCGGTCGAGGTGCACGGCCGGCAGATCAGCTCGTACGTCTCGGTGGTGGAGTACCGCGCCACCGACGGCGCCGGCATCGCGCCCGGCCAGTTCCAGGAGTTCGCCCTCTCCGGCGGACCGTTCCCGGAGGCCGAGCAGCTCAGCTTCCCGGCGGTGCAGAGTTACAGCGACGGTAGCGAATCGGCGTGGATCGAGCCCACGGTCGACGGGCAGGACGAGCCCGAGCGCCCGGCCCCGGTGCTGTCGCTGGCCGCCGAGGGCGAGCAGACGGGGCACGGCGCCGGCGACGAGACCGCGGGGCACACCGGCGACGAGGCCGCGGGGCACACCGGCGGCGACCCGGGCGCGATCGCGCTCTTCGTGTCGATCCTCGCGCTGCTCGTCGCGCTCGCCGGTGTCGTCCTCGGCGTGCGGGCCTCCCGACGTACCGTGTCCTCGTGACATCCGCCGTTCGACGTCCCCGCCGGGTCGCGCCGGCGCTGCTGCTCACCACGGGCCTCCTGCTGGCCGGCTGCGGGGGCTCGGCGGACGACGCCGCCGAGGAGCACGACCACTCCGCGGGTGCGCCGGCCGTGGTGGAGGCCCCCGACGACCGGTACGCCGGGCTGGACCTGAACGAGGCGTACCGCCGCCCGTCCTTCACCCTCACGGACACGACCGGCGCCGAGTACGACTTTAAGGCGGCCACGTCGGGCCGGCCGACGTTGCTGTTCTTCGGCTTCACCAACTGCCCCGACGTCTGCCCCACGACCATGGCCGACGTCGCGGTGGCGCTGCGCGGGCTGGACCCGCAGCTGGCAGAGCAGGTCCAGGTGGTCTTCGTGACCACCGACCCGGCGACCGACACCCCCGAGGTGCTCGGGGAGTACCTGGGCCGGTTCGACGCCGACCTGCCCACCCCGTTCATCGGCCTCACCGGCGACCAGGACAGCATCGACCAGGCCCAGCTGGCGGCCGGGGTGCCGCAGGCCGAGGACAACGGACGGCTGCACTCGACGCTGCTGCTGCTGTACGGCGCCGACGACGAGGCGCACGTCGCCTTCGACGCGGGCAACACCCCGCAGGACATCGCCGCGGACCTCCAGGCGGTGGCGGGCGCGTGAGCCGGGGGCCCGGCCGGCTGCTGACCGTCCTGGTCGCCGTGCTGGCGTTGCTGGCCCTGGCCGGGCCGGCGTCGGCGCACGTCGGGGGCGGTGCGGCGGGGAGCGACTTCGACGCCCGCGTGCTGTCGGTGACTCCTCAGCTGCCGGGGGTGAGCGTGCGGTCGCTGCAGTTCGGTGACGAACTGGAGCTGGTGAACACCTCGGACGTCGAGGTGCTGGTTCCCGGGTACTCGGACGAGCCCTACCTGCGGATCGGCCCCGACGGGGTGTGGCGCAACGCGCACAGCCCGGCGACCTACATCAACCTCGACCGGTACGGGCGGACCGCGCTGCCGGCCTCCGCCGACGCCGACGCCGCGCCCGCATGGGAGCAGATCTCGACCGAACCGCACTACGTCTGGCACGACCACCGCACGCACTGGATGAGCGAGGGCGTCCTCCCGCCGCAGGTCGCGGCCGACCCCACGCGCGAGCACGTGGTCTCGGAGTGGGTCGTGCCCGTCCGGCACGGCGCCACCGAGGCGGAGATCGCCGGCGTGCTGACCTGGAGCCCGCCGCCGTCGCCGTGGGTCGTGTGGCCGCTCGTGGCCGCGCTGCTGCTCACCGCGGTGGCCGCCGGGCTGCTGGCGCGCTCGCCCCTCCCGCTGGGCGCCCTGCTCGCCCTGGGCGCCCTGGCGTCGTTGTGGCACGCGGCGGCCACCCCCGAGCCCCCGGTGACCGCGGGCTCGCACACGGGCGCCGTCATCTCGGCGCTGCTGCCCGCCTCGGCCACGCTGCTGTGCGCCGTCCTCGGGCTGCGGGCCGCGCGGCGGGGCCGGGGTGCGCTGACCGGGCTGCTGGCGGTCGTCACCGGCTGGCTGCTGCTGGTGCAGGGGCTGCCCGACGTCGACGTGCTCTGGTCGGCGAACGTGCTCTCCGCCGGGCCGGAGCCGCTGGCGCGGCTGGCGGTGGGGGTGCTGGCCACCCTCGGTGCGGGGCTGCTCGTCGGTGGCATCGCGGCGGTGCGCCGCTTCCGGGAGACCCCGGCCCCGCCCGCGGGAACCGCCGCCGGCCTTCCGTTGCCGGCGGCCTGACGGCGGTTCCCGCGCGGATCAGGCGATGTCGGCGACGATGTTCGGCGCACCGCCGCCGAACAGGGTGTTCGCCCGCTGCAGGTCGCCCTCGAAGTCCACCTCGACCGCGGCGTACTGCGAGATGTCGACCGGCCGCACGCGCATGCCGCGCTCGGCGATCGCCGTCTCGATGCCCCGCTCGAAGTAGTCCTCGTGCGAGCAGCTCTCGAGGTGCTCGATCAGCGTTGCCTTGTCGGTCGAGGAGACGTAGTTGATCCCCACCGCCTCGCCCAGGCCGCCGCGGACGATCTTGGAGAGCTCGCGGATGCAGCCGTCGTCGTCGAGGGTGTACTTGACCTCCTCCTCGGCGACGGTGCTGGTGTCGACGCAGACGAAGCTCTCGTCCGCCGCGATGCTCGGCAGGGTCGCCTCGAGCACGGCCGGGTCGAAGACGACGTCCCCGTTGAGCCACAGCACGCCGCCCTCGCGGGTCGTGCGCAGCCCGCGCAACAGGCTCTTCGACGTGTTGGTCACGGCGAAGTCGGGGTTGTACGTGAACAGCAGGTCCGGGGCAGCCTTCATGATCCGCTTGCTGCGGTAGCCGACCACCGCGGTGATCGACACGTCGGCGCCGAGGACGGCACGCAGGCCGTCGAGCTGGCGCTGCATGATGCTGCGCCCGTCGTCGAGCCGGGTCAGCGGCTTGGGGTCCTGCCGCCCGAGCCGGGTGCCCATGCCCGCGGCCAGGATGACGACCTGCACCGACGACGTCAGCGGGCGCCGACCCGTGGTGCGGGTGGCGGAGGGGGAGCTGCCCCGACGGACAGCGTTGAGGACGTGGTCACCGGTCCGCACGGACATCATCTCCCTCAGGGGTGGTGCTGGTGGTGTGCCCGGACGCGGGTGCGCCCGGGAGGAGCAGGTCGAGGACGCGCTGCGCGGCCGCGCCGTCCTCGAGGTGGCAGAACATCTCCTGGAAACGGGCGTAGCGCTCGGCGTAGTCCGATTTGATGCCGTCGACGTCGGCGATCGCCGAGACCAGCTCGCGGCTGTCGCGCACCAGCGGGCCCGGGGCGACGTCCTCCAGGTCGAAGTAGAAGCCGCGCAGCTGGTCGCGGTAGTTCTCCAGGTCGTAGGTGTAGAACAGCAGCGGCCGGCCGGTGATCGCGAAGTCGAACATCGTCGACGAGTAGTCGGTCACCATCAGGTCCGCCGCCAGGTACAGGTCGCGGATGTCGGGGTGGTTGCACACGTCCCGCACCGCGGACCCGTCGACGATCTCCAGCCGGTCCATGACCATGTTGTGCAGCCGCAGCAGCAGCACGTGGTCCTCGCCGAGGCGCGCGGAGAAGTCCTCCAGGTCGATGGCGAACTCGAAGTCCTTCGACGCCGCCTTCTCGAACACCAGGTCGTCGCGCCAGGTCGGCGTGTAGAGCACCGCCGTCTGGCCCGGCTCGATGCCGAGGTCGGCGCGCACCTGCGTGCGCAGCTCCTCGCGCCGTGGGCTGCAGAGCAGGTCGTTGCGCGGCAGGCCCGTCTCGTGGATCGGACCGGTGAAGCCGAAGGCCTTGCGCAGCCGCTCGGTGGTGACCGCGTTCGGTGACAGCAGCAGGTCCCAGCGGGCGATGTCCTGGTCCAGGTAGGCCAGGCGGCCCTCCGGCGCCCACAGCACGTCGTTGTGGATGCGCTTGAGCATCGTGCCGTGCCAGGTCTGGAGGTACGTCGTGCCCGGCCGCTTCTGCCAGTCCAGCGGGATGTGGTCGTTGGAGATGACCAGGTCGGCCCCCTCCAGCGCGGCGATCGACTCGGGGCTGCCGAACGTCAGCGTCTCGACGTCGGCCGGGAAGGTGGCCTGGGTGTGCGGTGCCGACAGCCATGTGTGGGTGGCCTCGACCCCCCGCTCGAGGAGGGCCTCGTAGAGGGCGCGCGGACTGTCGGAGAAGTGCCCCCGGAAGGCGACGTAGACGATGTTCACCGGGCCGCTCCCGTCAGCGCGTCGCCGGTCGTCGGTCCGCCGGCCAGCACCGGGAGGACGAGGTCGGCCAGCTCCTGCCAGGACTCGACGACGGTCAGCGCGCCGGCCGCCAGCAGGGCCTCGGCGCGCGCCGCGCGCTCGTGGGGGAGCACGAAGAGCAGGTTGCCGATCGTGGGGCAGCCGGCACCCACGGCCGATCGGACCCCGGCGACGGCGTCCTCCACCGCGAGCCCCTGCTCGGGAGCGATGCCCAGGGCCGCGCAGGCATGGCGGTAGACGGCCGGGTCGGGCTTGCTGGTCGGGACGGGGAGCGAGTCCTCGGCGCTGTACCGGCGCGCGGGCGGGATCAGCTCGTCCAGCCCGGTGGCGGTGAAGCACGCGGCCAGCCGGGACAGCGCGCTGGAGCTGACCGCGGCGAGCTCCAGCCGGCCGGCCAGCGCCCTGAGCGCCGCCAGGGTCGGCTCGTGCGGTCGCAGCGTGGCACCGAGGTGCTCGGTCACCGCCCGCCGCTCCTCGGCGACCCAGGGCTCGACGTCGACGTCCGTGACGCCCGCCCCGGCGGCGAGCGCCAGCGCGGTCGACCGGAAGTTCATGCCGGTGGCCGCGTGGCGCAGCTCGTCGGCGCCGTACCGGCGGTCGACGCCGACGGAGGCGAGGAAGGCGTTGGTGACCTCGGCGGAGGCCTCGAACGCCGGCTCCTCGGAGGGGAAGAGGTTGCCGTCGGCGTCGCAGAGCAGGTACTGCACCCGCTCGATCAGCGTCGGCGGAACGGTCGGCACCAGCTGGGCTCCCTTCGGGGACGGGGTGGAGGAGGAGGCGCCGGTCACCGCGGCAGACCCGCGGGGCCGGGTGTCCGGGCGGCCACGGTGGCCCGGACCCCGTCGCGGTCGAGGGCGGTCAGTACCTCCCGCAGCTCGGCCACGAACGCGGAGTCCTCCCCGAGGTCCCCGAACAGCGCGGTCTCGCCCAGGAGCGGCCGCGGGTCGTCGCCCCCGGCGCGGGCCAGCGACTGCAGGCGCTCGGCGAGCGCGTCCTCGACGGTGAGCGGCCGGCCGGCCTCGTCGGTGCCCCGCAGGAACCGGAACCAGCCGGCGACGGCGAGGGTGAGCAGGCCGTGCGGCCGCCCTTCCGCGAGCGCCTGGCGCAGGGACGGCAGCAGGTGGTGCGGCATCTTGGTCGAGCCGCGGCGGCACAGCCGGGGGAGCCCGTCGGCGATCGCCGGGTTGGCGAAGCGCTGGAGCAGCGTGCGCTTGTACTCGGCGAGGTCGATGCCGTCGGGCGGCGGCAGCAGGGGAGTGACCTCGTCGTCCATGAGCCGGGTCACGTAGCCGGCGAACACCGGGTCGGCCATCACCTCGTCCAGGCTCGCGTGCCCGGCGAGCGAGCCCAGGTAGCCCAGGGCGCAGTGGCTGGCGTTGAGCAGCCGGGTCTTCATCAGCTCGTAGCGGCCCACGTCGGGGACGAACCGCACGCCGACGGCGTCCAGCGGAGGCCGGCCGGCGGAGAAGTTGTCCTCGATCACCCACTGCGAGAACGGCTCGGTGATGACCGGCCACCGGTCGTCCACGCCGTAGCGCTGCGCCACCGCGGCCCGTTCCTCGGGGCTGGTGTGCGGTGTGATCCGGTCGACCATGCTGCTGGGGAAGGCCACGCGGTCGGCGATCCAGCGGGCCAGCACCTCGTCGCGCAACTGGGCGAACCCGACCACGGCCGCCCGGGCGGCGTCGCCGTTGCGGTGCATGTTGTCGCAGGAGACCACGGAGAACGGCTCGAGACCGGCCCGCCGGCGGCGGTCGAGCGCCTCCACGAGGTAGCCGAAGACCGTGCGGGGGGAGGTGGGCCGACGCACGTCCCACCGGATGTCGGGATCGTCGGCGTCGAAGAGCCCGGTCCGGGGATCGAGCCGGTAGCCGCTGTCGGTGATGGTGAGCGACACCATGCGCGTGCGCTCGTCGGTGAGCAGGTCCAGCACGGCGACGGGGTCGTCGGGTGCGAAGTGGTAGCCGACCATGACGCCGACGACGCGGGCGCGCTCGCCGTCGGGGCTGCGCTCGACGACCGTGTAGAGGTGGTCCTGCGGGGCCAGGGCGTCCTTCATCGTGCGGCTGTGCAGCCCGACACCGACGACGCCCCAGTCGTCGCTGATCCGCCGCTCGGCGAGCTCGTCGAAGTAGAGCAGCTGGTGAGCGCGGTGGAAGCCGCCGACGCTGAAGTGGACGACCGCCGGGGTGAGCGCCGACCGGTCGTAGGTCGGCACGCTCAGCTGGGCCTCGTGGAGCGGCAGGGTGGCGTCGGTCAGCGGGTGGATGTCGGCTGCCGCCACCACGTTCGGGGCGCCGGGATCGGGCACGAGGGCGGGCGCTGGATGCCCGGCCGCCGCCGTCCCGGCGGTCGTCTGCAGGTGCAGGAGCTCGGCCTGTGACATCGCGTCCCTCCTTCTCGGTCTGTAGCGCGGCGGATGCGACCCGCCCCGGTTCCGGGGGCGGGTGGATCAGCAGTACACGGGTGAAACTCGGTGCCGCGCAAGGCCGGGCGCCGCGTAGCGGGAGCGGTGCGCACCGGGGCGGCGCGGATGCTTCACGCCAGAAGGAGGCAATGCCCGTTTCCGGCGCGGCGCAAACTGCTGGCAGTGTGCCGTGGGCGTCCATGATCGCCGATCACTGATCCGTCCTCACGCCCGGGGTCGAATCACACGGTTGTCACTCGAAAACGGGGCTGCTGTGGCGCCCGGGGCGTGTGGTGCGGCTCGTCGCGGCGTGTCGCGGACGACGCGCCGAACGCCTGGTCACGGATGCGTCACGGAGTGTTTCGATGGAGGTGCCCGATCGGGGGCGCGCACATCCAGGAACGCGAGACGGACAGGGTGCATGGACGCTGGTATCGGCCCGGAGGCCCGCACGGAGCTGCTGGCGGCGGTGCGGCCTCGAGCCGATAGAGCGGCCGGCGGCCGTGGCCGCCGGCGCGCACCCCGCGCGCAGGCCCGGCGCAGCCCGGCGCTGCTGCTGGGGTCGCTCCTCCTCGGCGGCGTCGTCGCGGCCGGGGTGAGCCTGCAGGGCGCCCCCGCGGCCGAAGCCACCTCCGTGCTCGCCGCCCAGACCTCGCTGCTGACGGCCGAGGAGCGTGTCGAGGTGCTGCCGCAGGCCTCGATCACCGTCGCCGAGGCGCAGGCGCGTCTCGAGGAGGTCGCCGCCTCGCGCGCCGAGCGGCAGGCGGCCGAGGAGGCCGCAGCGGCCGCAGCGGCCGCCGCCGCGGAGGCCGCGCGACCCAAGGCCGTCCTGCCGGTCGCCGGCGCCCGGCTGACCAGCGGCTACGGCAGCCGGTGGGGGACCTTCCACTACGGCATCGACCTCGCGGCCCCCATGCGCACCCCCGAGTACGCCGCCGTCGACGGCGTGGTGCTGCGCGCAGGATCGGCCAGCGGCTTCGGCCTGGCGGTCTACATCCTCCACGAGAACGGCGACGTCACCGTCTACGGCCACATGGACAAGATCCTCGTGGAGCCGGGCCAGTACGTGGAGGCGGGGGAGACCATCGCGCTGCTGGGCAACCGCGGGCAGTCGACGGGGCCGCACCTGCACTTCGAGGTGCACAAGGGTGGCCTGGAGGGCAAGCGGGTGGATCCGATCGCGTGGCTGGCCGCGCGCGGCGTCCGCGTCTGAACCACGGGCGGCCGTGGTCTGATCGCGGCGTGGCCGACGCCGTCGAGGACACCAACCGGCGGCTGCTGCGCGCGCGGGACGCCATGGACCGCGACTACGCCGAGCCGCTGGACGTCCCGACGCTGGCCCGCCTGGCCCACGTCTCGCCGGCCCACTTCATCCGCACCTTCCGGGTGGCGTTCGGGGAGACCCCGCACCGCTACCTGCAGCGGCGACGGGTGGAGCGGGCGATGTTCCTGCTGCGCGCCACCGACCGCAGCGTGACCGAGATCTGCATGGACGTCGGGTTCTCGAGCCTGGGCACCTTCAGCCGCGTCTTCCGCGACATCGTGGGGGAGTCGCCGAGCGCCCATCGCCGGCGCGGGCCGCTCCCGCCGGTGCCCACCTGCTTCGCGATGGCGTGGGCCCGGCCGGCGACGGATCGAGCATTTTCGGAGAAGCGGTCGCCGGTTCCGGCTCCCTAGCGTCCAGCCCATGCTGACGACCATCTCCATCACCCAGATCTACGTCCCCGACCAGGACGCCGCCCTCGACTTCTACGTCGGGAAGCTCGGGTTCGAGGTGCAGACCGACATGCACTTCGGGCCCATGCGTTTCCTCACCGTCGCGCTGCCCGGCGATCCCGGGCGGGCCGTGCTGCTGGAGAAGCCCGGGCCCCCGGCGATGAGCGAGGAGACGGCCGCGCAGGTGCGCGAGCTGGTGAGCAAGGGGGCGGCCGGCGGTCACCTCTTCTTCGCCTGCGACGACGCGTGGAAGACCCACGCCGAGCTGAAGGAGCGCGGCGTCGAGATCACCGAGGACCCGGTCGAGCAGCCGTACGGCATCGACTTCGGCCTCCGTGACCCGTTCGGCAACCACATCCGCGTCGCCCAGATGACGCAGGGCTGAACGCGGCCCGCCACGCGGTACACCGCGCCGACCCCCTCCGTCGGCCCCGCCGCCCGGCCCTGTACAGTCGTTCCCGGCCCGGAGGAAGTCGCCGGGCCGGGATCGGGGCTGTGGCGCAGCTGGTAGCGCACCACACTGGCAGTGTGGGGGTCAGGGGTTCGAGTCCCCTCAGCTCCACCCCGATGACCAGGCCGTTCCCCTTTCGGGGAACGGCCTGAGTCGTCTCTGGTTGCAGTTGTGGTTGCAGTTCGCCCACCCTTACCTGGCAGCAGCAGGGTGCCCATCCGGTCGGCGGCCTCGCGGGCCAAGGCCGGCATGACGTGGCTGTAGATGTCCATCGTCGTGCGCATCTGGCTGTGGCCGAGGAGCTCCATGACCACTCGGGGGTGCACGTTCTCGCTGAGCAGCAGGGTCGCGGCGGTGTGCCGCCCGTCGTGCAGCCGGACGTGGCGGACGCCGGCGGACTGCAGCAGACGGGTCCAATCGTCGTAGTCGGTCTTCTTGTCGATCGGCCGGCCGTTCGGCTGGGTGAACACGAGGTCCTCGTCGTGCCACTCAGATGCGGCCAGCATCCGTTCGCCGAGCTGGGCGGCCTTGTGCCTATGCAGCTCGGCGACGAGCGGCATCGGCAGGGCGAGCGTGCGCTGGCTGCGGCGCGTCTTGGGCTCCTCGTAGATCAGCCCGCCGCCCCGAACCCGGTGGATGCTGCGCCGGATCGTCAGCGTGCCGGTGAGCAGGTCGATGTCCTTCCACTGCAGCGCCAGCGCCTCGGACTGCCGGAGGCCCAGCGCCAGCGCAACGGTCCAGCGGGCGGAGTTGCGCACATGAGCCGCGGCTTCGAGGACGGCGCGGGCCTCGCCGAGGTCGAGGGCGGTGGCGATGTCGCTCTGCTGCTGGGCGGGCGGATCGACGAGGCTGGCCACGTTGCGGGGAACGTGCCCGCGCTGGACGGCGACGGTGAGCGCCCGGGACAGGATGCGGTGATGGCGCAGCACGGTGGCGGGGGAGTAGCCGGCGTCGAGCAGCGCGGTGTAGAGCTGGTCGAGCTGCTCCGGTCGCAGCCGGTCGAGGCGGTGCCGGCCGATGCCGGGGATCAGGTGCTTGCGGACGGCCGACTCGTAGCTCTCCAGCGTCCGCTGTCGCACCCGGCGCGGGGCGATGGTGGTCAGCCAGTGCTCGAGCCACTCGGCGACTGTCGGGGTCGACGTCTCGCCGACCGTCCCGGAGTCCCGCTGGCGTTCGAGCTCTCGGACCTTCGCGACCACGACGCTTCGGCTCTTGCTGCTGACGTGCCGACGGTCGAGCTTGCCGTCGAGCCTGAACCCGACGGAGACGTAGCCGTGCCAGCGCCCGTCGGCGCCCTTGTAGATCGTCGACTCACCGTTCGACGCGCGTCCCGCCATCCGCTACCCCTCGGCGCTCTTTCGGAGGCTGAGTGTCCTGGGGCGCTGAGATAAGGGCCAGGCGCGCTGTGGATTCACGCGGCATCAGGGAAGGGATGTGGACGGAGCGGGGCAGCCTCGAGCCGGCGGACGTAGCGGTCGAGCTCTGCCTGGGAGATCCGGCAGCTGCGGCCGATGTGCACGGGGCGCAGCTCCCTGCTCTTCATGAGCGCGTAGACCGTCGTGCGACCGATGCGGAGGACCTCCGCCGCCTCCTCGGGCGTGAGGAGAAGCCGTTCGGCCGCCATGACTTCGCGGAGCGGCTGCGGGTCACCCATGTCGACATCTCCCGGATCAGTGGCGTCGCTGCTTGAAGACTGCTGCACGACGGTGGGGGAGCGGCCTCCCGAACATCTCCTGTTCCTCTCCAGTGGTGCGCACCGAGCGGTGACCGCTGCCGACTGGAGACGCGGGCACATGCCCCTCGATACTGCAGAGCTCCTGAAGCATCGGTCAGTGCAAGTGGGGAGCGCCGGTGAGGTGGGCGCGTCTCCGGTAGACCTCCAGTACGGGCTGCAGTGCCCGCGCCAGGGCAGGCAGATCGCGGTTGTAGACGCGCCCGTCGTTCAGCTGGTCGGCGAGCTCGCCGAGCAGCCGCGGCCAGTCACGGCGCGTGGGCACGAGGGGTACTTGGACTTCGACGCGCCGCTCGACGACCTCGACGGCGGACAGACCGGAGGCAGCGGCCCTGGACTGCTCCCATGCCCGGTGTCGACAGGTGGCCGAGCACCACTTCGGGATAGGCCCTCGTCTTCCCGGCGTGATGGGTCCACCGCACCACCCGCAGGCCGTCGCCGCGGTCCTTCGCTCGGCACCGTGCACGTTCGCTGCGGCCGGATCTGAGCGGGCCGTCGGGGTCGTTCGCTGGGCTTGCTGGCGCCGTTGCCGCTCGCGCTCCCGCCGTCGCGTTCGGTATTCGGGGGTGCCGCTTGTTCCCATGCCATCAAGGCTGCGGACGAGTCTTCAGTATCCCGTCACCACGAATCGGCAGACCTCAGGTGCATGAGGTGTGTCGCCTTGTGATCTAAGAATCTCCAGGTGGCTGAGGAGTGCGCCAGCCGGGAGGCGACATGAGCCTCGCTCGGCGCCGTTGAGGACTCGAAGCCGGTGTTGAAGGGCTGACGTCGGCAGCATCGTGACGCTGCACGGGAAGTGGTCGGCGAGTTGCGCGGCAGTCCGCAGCGGCGCCGCTATCCGTGCAGTTTCGGCGGCGGCGCTGTCCCGGAAACCGCCCCGTCACCGGGCATGGTCGCGGGCGGGTCATACGGGACTGCCAGCAGCTGGCTCCCGACTGACCTGCAACATCACCGTTAGGGGTTCCTGTTACGGAACGCGCGGATCTGCCGATGAGCGGCTAGATGTCACGGCGCGAGCGGTGCCGGTCGCGCTGCCGAGGCTGTGGTCGCCGCGGCAGCGCCACGACTCGTTGTCACGACAGGCGGCTGCACGACGAATAGGGAGATTCGAGGTCCCACTATGCCAGCATCGCCACATGACGGCAGGACCTGAGCTAGCGCCAGTCTCCGAAACCTCGCCAGCCCAGGCACAGCAGCATGCGGGCGCACGTTGGTGGAGCGTCGACATTCACTCTCACTCGCCCGCGTCGTTCGACTACGGCGGTCTAGAGGGCAGCACCACCGTCGAACCGAAGCCGTCGTTCAAGGCGTGGCTTCAGGCCTACATCGCTGCTGGCGTTGACGGCATCGTCGTAACCGACCACAACTCTCACGAGGGGATCGAGCCAGCCCGACAGGCTTTGGAGGAGCTGCGCCGGGAGGCGCCCGAGCTACCGCCGTTTGTCATATTCCCGGGTGTTGAGATCACAGCAACTGCCGGAATCCACATTCTCGGGGTGTTTGACCCGGCGTCCGACGCGGACATCGTCAACCAGGCGCTGACTCTTTGCCGCTACACCGGCACTCGCGGGGCGAGCGACCAGACCGCGAACAGGACGGTAGCCGACATCGCTACTGAGATCGCGAACCTGGGCGGACTCTGTGTCCCCGCGCACGCTGACCAGTCCCGAGGCATCTTCAGCATAGACGAGCGTGAACTAGCGGCTCTGGCCGCCTGCCCACACGTGCTAGCGGTCGAGGTCGTAGACGACGCGCACGTCGGCACTGCCGACAGGTACGGCTGGGTCCCGGTCCTCGGCTCTGACGCCCACCATCTGACTGCGGACTCCTGCCCACCAGGAATCGAGCCGAAGGCACCCGGAACGCACCTGACCCTCATCAAGGCGGAGAGACTCGATCTGGATGGCTTACGGCTTGCCTTGACCGACCCAAGCGAGTCGGTACGTCGGTGCCGGAGAGGTTACGACGATCCGAACGCAACCAGCCATGGACACATCAATCGCGTACAGGTTATGCGGGGCGACGTTGCCGAGGCGTACAGCTTCGGTCCTTGGATGAACTGCCTGATTGGTGGACGCGGGGTCGGCAAGTCCACCCTCATAGAGCTGCTTCGCTTGGCACTCGGACGTAGTCACGAGCTCGAAGGCTCTGTCGCTGAAGACCTCCGGCGGTTCAGCCCCAATGCTGAAGCCGGTGAACGCTGGTGGGACGACGAGACGCGCATCATCGTTGATTACACGAAGGATCAGCGGCAATTGCGAGTGAACTGGTCCGGGTCCAACCCGGGCAAGCCGGACCTGCACCTGTGGACAGGCGAATCGTGGGAGGAACAGTCGGGTCGGGCGGTCGACCGAGCCCCGATCCGCATCTTCAGTCAGAAGCAGATCTACGAACTTGCGACGTCACCTCAGAGCTTCCTCGCGATCCTGGACGACATGCCGGCGATCCGGCGCAACGAATGGGATGAGGAGTACGAGGAGCTACAACTTCGGTTTAGAGGGGAACGCAACAAGCTTCGCCAACTGGTTGCCGAGACCGAGAAGGCGGAACGGATCCGTGGGCAGCTGCAGGAGGTCCAAGGCAGGCTGCGGCACCTAGCCGAGCTTCGAGCAAGTGACGAGTACCAGGAACTCGAAGCGGCCGAGGCCCGCATCAGGGACGCAAAGGCCGCCGAGGAGCAGGCTTTGAGGCTGGAGCAGCGGCTGGCTGCCGATGCCAACACGTTGCGTAGTCTCGTCGCCGACGACTTGCGGGTGACCGAGTTCGACGCGCGGGCCGCAAGCTTTGCCTCTGCCGCTGATCTCGTGGAGCAGGCGTCTGCGACCCTGTCGGCTGCAAGGGCCGCTTGGGAGGCTCAGGACATGGCTTCGCGCTGGGACAACCGAGTCGCGGAGCTCAACACGTGGCTCAGTGAGCAAGGCGGATCCACCAGAATCTCCGCTGAGCAGACCCGCGCTGATCGGCAACGAGAGGCGGAGCTCGAAGCGGAACTTCGCGAGGTCGAGAAGTCTGAAGAGAGGCGTCAACAGCAGCAAGCGGTCATCGACGAGATCCTGGCCGAGATCTCCTCGAAGCGGACTGAGCTGTTCACCAGACGGCGCCAGTACACAGGGCAGCTCAACGCCACGGCGGACTCCCCCACCAAGGTGGAGGTTCACCATCAAGGGGACGTCGAAAACATTGGCGAGGAGCTGCGAAGGCTTCTCAACTTCCCGGACTCCTTCGAGTCGGCGTTCAGCAAGGACGGCATCGCCGGTTCGTTGTTGGGCCACCAACCTAAGAACCCGCGCTTCCCAGAAGAGGTGGCGGTGTTCAAGCAGGCACTCGTCGAGTTCGTCCAGACAGGACCGGATTCCGGGATCGGACAGGCCATCATTGTCGACCGTCGCTTCTATACGCGACTCGGAAACGCCGACAGCTTCGACCTAGTGACCAATATAATGTTGTGGTTCCCGGAGGATCTCGTGTCCGTCCGCTATCGCCCACGTGACGGGCACGGCTACATCGCCGTCGACCGGGGCTCTCCTGGCCAAAAAACGGCCGCCTTGCTCACGGTGATACTTCAGATGGGCACTGACCCACTGGTGCTCGATCAGCCAGAAGACGATCTGGAGAACAAGCTCATCAGGCACCTTGCTGTAGAAACTCTCAAGAACATCAAGAGCCGTCGTCAGCTCATCGTGTCTACCCACAACGCCAACATGGTCGTTACGTCGGCTGCGGAGAACATCCTCGTTCTCGAGCATGGCGAAGTAGTTCCGAGAATCGAGGCGGAGGGAACACTTCAAACGTTAGGGGTCAAGGACAACGTCTGCGAGATCCTCGAGGGCGGCGAAGACGCCATCACAACTAGGTTCCGCAGACTCGTTGGGCCAACGGCCGTGTAGCGCGAGCCGATCCGGACCACACAGAGTCGACCGGCCCGGAGGCTGCGCCACTATGCCACCTTCGCGTGCCACCACGTCCGCTCATGCCGCAGAGAGCGTGCGTTCCGGTGAGGGATCCCCCTGCGGCGCACCGCGCGAGGATGCCCGCGAGGGACAGTCTCGGTGTTCTGAGCTACCGCTTCTCCGGTTCACTGACCGTCGCCGGTGGCCAGTCGGCTTACGGGTAGGGCGGGGCCGGGTGCCACCCGCTCGTGCAGCGGGCCATCTTGACGGCACGCACACCTGCAGGCGCTACTGAGGCACGTGACGACCTCGCGACCGACCGCGACCCCATAGACCCGGGTGAGGGGTGGAGTCGCTGCTGGCACTGCGGCCGGGGGACCCAGGGCGGCAACGCGGGCACTCCGAAGACCCAGAGATTCGTGGCTACGTCACCTGGGCGAAGTGCCGCAATAGCGACCTCAAGGAGTACCGGCTCGCACTCCCTGACCCCGGGACACTGACGGACCCAACCGTCGAACACCCACAGATGACCCGGCTGGCCTTCGAGCGAAGCCCCGACTGGCTGGACGACGAAGCCCCCCGTCGATGGGGCGCCTCACTGGTCTGCTGACAGCCTACGAGGCGTCCGCCTTGGCACGCTCTCCGAATTTCTCGCGATCCTGCCGTCGCTGGTTCACTCGTGAGGTGGTGCGCTTGCGCCGTGAGGACTCCCGGTTCCGGCCATCGACGGCGGAGCTAGCAGCGATGCCCTGGAACACCGACGATGACGAGGACCCGCAGCTGCCTGAGTCGTTCGGCTGGGGAAAGCAATGGGACCGCCTCGGCGCGCCGGCGGCTGCCGACGAGCTGGCGGGATGGACAACGCCCAGCTACGCCCCGTATGCCGCCTGCCATGCCCGTTGGGCGTGGTGCTGGCTTCCTTACTGGTGTCGCTCGGGCGGTGAGCGCCGACCTTCAAGGGACCCGTTACAACGCCTTCCGCCGCCTGAGATGCAAGACGTGTGTCGCCTCGTGATCTTGCTGATCTCCAATGCTGGCCGCGAGGCGTCTTGCGTGTCGACAGTCGCCAGGCAGCGGGGTGGAATCCGTGCCAGGCGTCGCCGTGAAGGGGTGTTTCTGAAGGTCAATTCAGGGCACCCCATCGGGCGCCCGGTGAGGGAATGCGCACGCTCCCTCAGTAATCAGGGACACGATCTCGGTCACGTGAGCGAAGCGATCCTGGGGCGGCCCGGCCAGTCGTCCCGGAACAGCAGTCGCCGACCTCAAGGCCTGAGTCGTGCTGACTCCAAGTTAGGCCATGATCAGGAGTGCTCATGCGTTTTCCATATCCCTCACATCTCTGGCCATCTCGACCTTCGCGCAGCCGCGCCCGAGGATGAGATGGGCACCGATCCGGCACCATCCTCACGGCCCTCGGCGCCAAGTCGTCGCGACGCCGATCGCGTCAGCAATCGGTGTTTTCGCTCGCCGCTCCCCGAATTTGCGCAGAAGGGTGCCGTACGGCGACTGCTAGCAGTTCAGAAACGGCTGGCACGCCTGAAGCCTTGCGGAGTCGCGATACTACTGCTGCCGTGCTCCGCCTTCCCCCCAAGTTCAACACACGAGAGAGTGTCGTGACGGCTTCCTGCGACGCTCGTCCGGCAACGATCAGTGTGCTTAGGCCACTGAGTGCTGCATCGCGTACTGTTTCGTTTGCATCGCCAGCTAGGGCCAAGAGAAGCTCGGATTCCGCTTCGTCTCCGAAGCGCTCGATGATGCGTGCGCTCGCAGCACGGTGGGCTGCATCTCCCGCAAGGAGTTCCCGGACTACCTGTCTGCGCGATGTCGCACCTGTTAGAGCAGCGACGGCTTCGGCTGCCAGGCTTCGAATATCCCCTCCATCCAGGAAGTCCGGCATTGGCGCTCGGTCTCGAAGGGCTGATATATGCCCAACGAGTTGCTCTTTGACATCATCGGGAAGAGTGGACCCTCGCGCGGCAAGCACATTAAGGGTGCCGGAATGCTCTTTGGGCCACACGTGAGGTGCGGTCAGTAGCGCTTCGATGCGATCCCATCGTGCGCTAGAGGGGTGCCAGACGCCGAGAAGGGTCAAGGCATGACCGGGGTCGAGTCCACCGCCGCTGTGCATGCCTTTCGCTGCATCCTCGATGAGGGTCTCGATGACGCCGCACAGGCGATCGACGAGAGCGTCCACCGCGTCAGCGGGAAGCGTCCGGACGTCTTCAACCGCGTCGAGGATGATCAATTCTCCGGCGCGGGCGCGGCGAAGGATCTCCTCGCGGCTTTCTGGTACCGCAGGGGAAGCGACTGCCAAGTACGCCTCGCGCAGGTAGGCAGCGTCGTGTTTGCTTCGGTCTGCCGCTCGTTGTCGATCACCCTCGCGCCAAGCCGGCGCCGGTATCGCGCGGATTAGGCGTGCAAGTGTCTGCGCAGTGCCGTCGTCGGTTACCGGAGGTTCGTCGAGGAAGTAGTCGATGACGCTGCGAAGCGCGTCTTCGCCCATCGACCAAACCAGGGACTTGATCAGGTCAATGATTTTGTAGTGCAGAAGGAACGTGGGTCGAGCGCGCTCAAAGTAGTTCTGCGGGTCCTGGAGCGTTGCGAGTGCCCAGGCGCAGACCTCGTCGGCCTTCGCCTGTTCGAGTACGTCGCCGGCCGCGGTCAGTAGTTCGATATCCGTCAAGGCTGTCGTTCTGGTTGATCTAGGCAAGCTGACTTTGTTGGCCGCGATTCGCGCTGCCAACGTCGGACCCCTGTCGACAATGTGTCGGGTTGCGCGTTCGGCGCCCTTTGAGTCGCCTGAGAGCCGCAGGAGGGTTAATCGATTGGCTACCGTCTCGGGATCGCTTGTGGGGTCAGTGGCGATGAGAAGGTGCTCCGCACGTGAGCCGGTCGCACTGCGCCAACCTTCATGATCTCCGGCGCATGACGCGAGCAATGCTGCCGACAACAGGCGCCTGTGGGCAGAGTCAGAACCTCCGATCCGAATCGACGTATCCTCACTCCAAGTCCGGAATGCTTCGGACAGGTGAGCGGAGAGACCGTTTGACAATCCCTCCGTTCTCCACCACGAAGCGGGGTTGTCGCTGCGTTGGATGATGTTGGCAATGTCGCCCCGGAGCCAACCTGCGGCCCTGAAGGACGTTCGTGCGCAGGCACCCGCGATGGCCGCGCTCGTAACGTCCAATGGCGCCTCGCGGTGGATGCGTTGAGTCTTCATCGCAAGGTCGAAGGCCTCTTCATGCCGGCCAGTCTCCAGGAGTGCTCGCGCTTGCTGAGCTTCCAGCCATGCATAATCCACAGAGGAGTAGTCGTCATGTTTCAGCGAGTCGAGGAGCACTAGTAGAGCGGCATCCGGATCGTTCACGTCGAAGTGGTAAGCGCAAGAAAGGGTAGTCGCGGCAGCACGTTCGGCGGGGTCCGACGCATGCTCGACGAGTTGAAGTAGCTCAGTGACCTCTCCTTCGTACACCCAGAGATGCAGCGCAGCAGTGGCCCGCCAGCACCAGTTATCTGCTTCACGCGCTTCGTCGAGGGATAATCCTTTCCACGTGGCGTCATCCCGGGCGAGCGCAGGGAGGTTCAACGGATTCAAGATCCGCTCAAGCTCACTGCGGAGGAGGACCTGCATGGCGAGCGCTTCGGGGCCAGTGATGGAACCGGGCGTTAGATTCGGGTGGGGCGCGATGAGTCGGGGAGTTACGAGTGCATGACGGATCTCGTCTGTCGGCGAGAGATGCACGGCGCCGGTCCACGCAGTCCCGACCCAATTGGGGGCCGGGAGCTGAATCAGGGCGACATCCGACAGAGGCTCGTTGTGGTCCGCATCAACGGTTTGCGAAGCCGGTACGAGAATCTTAGCGCCCTTACCAGTTGAGACCACACGGTCGGGGGTGACGTGAACCCAGTACGAAAGGTCCTCGCCTTGGTTGCGAAGGATCACCACGTGCGGTAGGGCGTGGCGGAGCCAGTAATCGAAATGTTCACGGCCGTCTTCAACGAACCACCACCCGGTGATCTCGCCGTCGGCACTCTTCTGCGGAGAGCCGAAATATGAAGGCCCAGTCTTGACCTGGGCACCCATAACGGCACCAAGCTCGTATCGACGAGCATCCCTCGGTCGCAGATACAAGTCAGTACCCGTGTCGTGCCGACTATCTATTACACCGCCCCAGCCCAGGCGCTCAAACTGGGCTAAGACCTCGGACTCTCCTGACGTGCCTGTAGCTTCGTTTTTCGGAGCTCGCATATATACCGCCGTCTCGAAGATCCGTCAGAAGGCCATCGCGTCCGGCCTCTAATGATGGCGCGCTCGCCGCCGGGACAACGCGCAACCAGGGGCGCCATGGTCGAGGCGGACCTCGCTCATCCCCTAGTCCTGTACAGGTCCAGCGATGACCCAGGCCCTCCACGCCAGTTGCCAGCAACGGACAGTGATGAGGAGTCAACCGAAGTCACGGAAGTCTCACAAGCACGGAGGCGACGTTCGGGACTGCTGCACCATGGTAGGTGTCCCGGGGCGCGGTCCGGAGTCGGCAGCGGACCGGCGACGTGGGTCGGTTTCGGGGGTTAGCGTCGGTGTGTGGGGAAGGGAGCACGGTCACGAAAGCTGACGCGGCAGCGGGTGGTACCCACGAAGCCGCCGCAGGAGCTTTGGGTCTCGCGCCGCGCCGGTGCGCGAAACGTCGCGGGGGTCAGATACCAGCTGCGGTTGACGGCGACGCTTCTCGTCCGGGCGGCGCAAGGAGTGTTCCCGGCGACAGCGCTGACACCGGAGGGACTGGAGGACGTCGATACGGTCCCCACCCCGGGCGCCGGGCGGCAGTATGTGCAGGCGAAGGAACAGGCCTCGGCCGACGCTTTTTTGGGACCGGGAGACCTAGCCGACTTCCTGGCTCATGTCGCGCCGGTGCTCCGCGACGATCCCGACGCCACGGGGTGCCTGGTCACTAACGGCGGGTTCGGTGGCGGTCTTATGGCTACGGGGTGGGACGAGCGCCTGGAGCCGACGCCGGATGTAGTGGCGAACATCGCCTCAGTAGTGGACGGCGTGGGCGAGGCTGAGGTAGCGGCGCTCCTGCGAAGAGTTCGCTTGGTCAGCGACGCGGCCGACCTCACAGTAGCGGCGATGGATCTTGCTGATCTTCACGGCATCGATCCAGCGGTGGCGCACCTTGCGCTCGACCGGTGCCTAGTGGTGGTGACGGACGTGTCCGCGGAGCAAGCGAGCCGGCCAGCGGAGCGGCCGGTGACGCTCACGCTAAGCGAGCTGGATGTGTTCGTGGACGCTGCTACGCGGACGGTCGCGACAGCCGCAGTGCCGATCGATCAGCTGCGTCGCGTCGTCGCGCCGTTGACGTTCCGGCTGGAATCCGCTCTGTCGGTGGAGGATTTCCTCAGCGGCGTCGACGTGCGACCTGAGCACATCGCGGCCGGGCTTGACGTCGCGCGACGAGACGAGTTGGAGGCGATTGCGGACGGGCTGACTGGCGATCGCCTGGCGCTGATCCTGGGGCCGAGCGGTGCTGGGAAGTCGGCGCTGCTGTGGCGGGCCGCGGCAGAGCATGCGCAGCGGATGCGGGTCTGGCGAGTGCATGCGCTTGCCGAGGCAGACGCGGACCTGCTCGTCGCGGCAATCGATCAGCAGCGCCCCTCGAAGTCGTTTCCGCTTCTGGTCTGTGTGGACGACATCGGCCGGGCCAGCCGTGCGGGGTGGCGGCGGGCCGCGGAGGCGTTGCTGGAGATGCCAGGCGTGTACATCGTGGGAGCGGCGCGCGAGGAGGACTTCGGCGTTGCCGACGCGCTGCGGCGAGCGGTACTTGTACGCCCGACCCTGACGCGGCAGGCCGCGAAGGATATCGAGCGGCGCCTTCGCCAGCGCGGAGTCCGTCCGGTGATGGCGATCGACGAGGCTTGGGGCCAGGCGCGCGGTCTCTTGATGGAGTTCCTGCATCTGGTGGTTGCGGGGCGTCGGCTGTCGTCGGTGCTGGCGGAGCAGGCGGCCGAACTTGAGAATCCTGCGCGGGCGACGGAACTTGCTGTGACGCGCTATGTGACAGCGGCGCATAGCGTCGGCCTGGATGTGGATCCGGGCACGCTCCTGCAGCGGGCCGGGGGCGCCGATCTCGCGGCGGCATTGAGCCGGCTGAACCGGGAGCATCTGATCGTCGAATCCAAGGCCGGCACCTGGACGGGATTGCATGAGCTCCGGTCGGCACAGCTGCGCGCGCTGTTGCACGAACGGCCACCGCCGCGCATCGCCGACACACTCGCAGCAGTCGTAAACGACGGTCCCGCTGCTGCGGTCGCGTCCCGGCTGCCAGTCATCGTCCGAGAAGCAGGCGACCGTGTGGCGATCGCGGACGCAGTGACCCGTCGGGTCGCCTCGGCGGGCGCGGAATCGGCACAATGGCTAGAAGCAGCGCGGCTGGCCGATGTGGCCGAACATGCGCGCGCGTGCGTGCGCGTCGCCCGGACACTGCAGCTTTCGATGAATCTCGGGCAATGGCTGACACTGGCAGTCGGGTCGCGGTTCGCTGGGGTGGACCTATCGATCCTGCCCGAGACATTCCATCAGCAGGCGGCCGCACTGCCCGCCCCCGACCCCGCACTGTTCAAGCGAGCCGTGGCCGCGGTCGACGAGGACGAATGGCTGCGGCGGATTACGGCTGCCACGCCCGAAGACGGTGCGCGCCTACTTGAGGCGTTGGAGACCGGCGTGGCCTGGACGACCGGGGCCACAGCGCGCCTCGCGGCCGCGGCCCCTACCGGGGACGTACGAGTAGCCCCGCGATGGATCGCCAGCGCGCATCGCGCATGCGCAGACGACGCTGCTCGAGCCGCGCTCCTCAGAGCTCTGCCGCCGCCAGCTGCCCGGCTCGAGGCCCTACGGGACGAGTGGCCGCTGCTCATCGACGCGGAACTCGACCACGCCAGCGGGACCGTGCGGACCAGGTTCATCCACCCCATCGACGGGACACAGTCGCCCGAGGCGCGCGCTGCCGAGCTCGCGGCGACGGTGCTCGATCTGCTGCCCGAAGCACGCGTGGCGGAGGTGACCGTGGCGCGCTACGACGGCGCCGACCTGCCGATCCTCGGCCGGACTGGGCCACACAAGGCAATACCGCGCGAGAACATGCCGCCGCAGGTCGTGACCCGATGGAACCGCGGGTTCAACGACTGGGTGCAGCGCGAACTCTCCTCCACGTCGCTGACCGCGCGGCTGCGGCAGCAGGCCGCGGCCGTCACGCTGGCCCGCGACGTAGTGCTGACAATGGTTGAACGCCTACTGCGGCCGGGCGACGCCGACCGGAAACACTTGAGGCGATGGGAGCAACGTCGCGAGCAGCTGCAGCGCGACGCCGCTGCGCTCGGTGCCATGCCGGCGACCGAACTGGTCATCCTTGCGCCTCTTGGCACGCCGCCAGGCAAGCGCGGAGACGACGCCGCACAAGCATTGGAAACGGCGGCCTCGGCTGCGCAGCAGTTCTCAGCAGCCGCCGCAGACCCCGACGCGGCCGCGAGTCGTCAACGGATGCGGCTCATCGGCTCGCAGCTACGAGACGCCGGTGAGCACTTCCGCGCCGCGGCCGCTACCGGGGCTGCGCGACTAGCGGGCGAGCCGGATCCGCTTGACCCGACCTTCACCGCTGTCCTCGACGACGCTGCGGCCGTTCTGATCGGGTTCGCCGACGGCGCCACGATCGACCCTCCGCCGGAGCGGCTGACGGAGGACGCCCTTCGCGACGCGGCGGCCGCCGTTCGCGACCGGCAGCTGCGCGACGAGCGCGAGCTGCTCCGTCAGGTGCTCGCCGACGTCCCCGGCGCCTCCGTCGACGCCGCCCGCCCCGTCAGTTCCGGCACGAAGCCGGGCATGGTCGCCGAGCCTCGCCGATGGCTGCTGCCGGTTGCGCCGGCGGCTCATGCCGCAGTCGTCGAAGCGCTACTGCGGCTGGTGCGAGCTGCGTCAAGCGCGCACCCTCTCGCATTCCGCGTCATCGCCGCCCCCGCGGAGGCAGGCGTCCTGTACAGCTACACCGCGACAGTGATCGGAGCCCGCGACCCCTTCCCGGTCATCGACGTCGACGAGCTGCACGAACTTGCACAACAGGCCAGGCTGCCGGTGCGACCCGGCCGATTCGTCGCGGAGACCGCCGAGATTATCGGCGCACTCGTGCGGGCATCGCGGGCGGCGATGGCCGCGGCTCTGCTCTCCGGGACGCGGCAGGAGCCCGAGCTCAGGCAGCAAGCCAGTGATGAGCTCCAGCGGGCCCGAGGACTGCTCAGTACCATTGACATTCTCGAGGTCGCGGACCCGCTTAGGCGTATCGCCGACGCCGTGGCCTCCGGTGCTAGCCCCGGCACCCTCGCGCTCGAGATCGACGACATGCACACGCACGGCACGGTCGGCCCTTGCTTAGCGGCGCTCGAGGTGGCCGTCCAGGCTGCCGCCAGCGCATGATCCGACTCAGCCGTCGGCCGAGAGGCGTCGAATGATGGCGCGCAGGTCAACGACTGAGGCGGTCACCGCTCGTACAAACGGCCGGTGCCCTCGGGGGCGCTGGCGATGCCCTTGCAGTTGCAGCCTGGCTGAGGCATTCGCCTTCAACGGTCAGCCGTGACGTTCGAACCTGGCTCCGGCCCTGCCCGCTTGCGCCCCGCTCGACTGACTGGACCCGGTCACCGTCGGCCCTGCTGTTGGTGAGGACTCCTATGGTGCGAAGGGTGACCGAGTATGAGCGGCCCAGCTTCGTTCGGCTCGACCCCTACAGCTCCACGCCGGGCGTGCCGACCGTCCTCGACGCCGACGCTCTATCGAGCAGTATCCGCCACCACGCGTTGAATGACTGGCCGTCCCGCATCGCCCGGTTCAGCGAGCGCGGCAGTTTGCCGGTGCTGGCCTCGGAGCACGTCTACTGGGAGGTTTACAAGGGTCTTCCCAAGCACGCTGCGCAAACAGGCTTGTCCATCGACGCGCTGCGAGCCTGTTTTGAGACGGAGTATCTCCCGAATATCCGCTGGGTTCGCGTCGCCAGCGGCTTTGGACATGACGAACGCGTCCTGCTGGTCACCGACGTGAGCGACGTGCCTACAGCTCACTTAGCGAGTTTGATCGCGCCGTGCGTGGTCCTGTCGGAGGACAAGTCACTGCGTCGTCCCGGTTTTGCGGGCAATCAATGGCGCGAAGTCGCTGGCGCGACCGCGGCGGTGGCCGAGACGCTCGCCCATCAACAGGGGTTAGCTCTCGGCGTCAGCTTCCCTACTATCGGCTCGTTCAAGGCGGCCACAGCCTTCAGCCGGCGCATCCAGCTCCCAGGCTGGGTCGGGGCCCTGGCCTTGGTCGGGGGGAGTGGTATGGCTGCTCAGGGACAGTCGGCGGCGAGAGGTTGCCGGACAAGTTGTCACGCCGCTCCTTGACGAGTTCTCACGTCTCCAAGACGAGCAGCAGCGTGCCCTCGCCGACCTTGAAGCCGTCGTGCTTGAGCCTGCGCAGCAAGCCGGGGTCAAGCAGATGATTGCCACGATCCTGGCTCGGGCTGACGAGCCGGCTCTTGCCGTCGACATACATCGAGCAATGTCGGACCACTTTCCGGACGCTGAGGGACCAACCCTCAATCTTGTCCGGCAAGTGCTCACCGAGGAGCCAGAGTTCCTGCACGGCCAGCGCTATCGGTGGCAGCTTGGGCGGCGGCTGAAAGCGTTGACTGATAGTCAGCTGACCGCATTCCTGCGGGCGCATGGCCTCGCGTCAGGCCAAGCCAACTAATCGGGCGCTGCGCAGAGTCTCGGTCGAAGGAGGTCGACGCGATGCATCTACCTGTCTCCCGAACTCAGCGGCCCCTGACGCCGCCGCCCCCTGGTTGCATTTCTGGTTGCAGTCGAGGTCATCCGGGGCCGGACGGCGTAGTTCGCGATAGTCAATACGTCCAGCTCAATCGGCTTGTGGAACGACCGCGAATCGCTACGAACGCGATCATGACGGCCTGGCAGTGTGGGGGTCAGGGGTTCGAGTCCCCTCAGCTCCACCCGATCGAGCAGGCCGCCCCTCCACGGAGGGGCGGCCTGCTGCGTTGTCGGGGGCGGGGTGCGCACGGATGCCTGCGTGACGCGCGTAACCCCTGGTGAGGTCGCGCGTTGTTCCGCGCACACACCCCTCCCACCCGATCTGGAGGAGACGTGCGCCGTCTCGTTACCTGCATCCTCGCCGCCGTCGCGGTTCTCGCCGGCGTCCTCGTCGCACCCACGGCGCAGGCCGCGCCGGCCCCGCTGAGGTACGTCGCCCTCGGCGACTCCTACAGCGCGGCCTCCGGCGTCCTGCCGCCGGACCTCACCGCGCCACCGCAGTGCCTGCGCTCGACCCGCAACTACCCGCACGTCATCGCCGGCGCGATCGGTGCCCGGCTCACCGACGTCACCTGCGGCGGCGCGGACACCGGCGACTTCTTCGCCGGGCAGTACCCGGGGGTCGCCCCGCAGCTCGAGGCGCTGAGCCGGGACACCCAGCTGGTCACCATGACCATCGGCGGCAACGACAGCGGGGTCTTCATCAACTCGATCATCGCCTGCAGCACGGCGGGCCTGTCCACGCTCGGCAAGGGCAGCCCGTGCAAGGACCGGTACGGCAGCTCGTTCGCCGACACCGTGCGCACCACGACGTTCCCGGCGCTCGTGGAGACGCTGCGTGCCGTCCGGCAGGCGGCGCCGGGCGCCCGGGTCGCCATCCTCGGGTACCCCTGGATCGTGCCGGCCAGCGGCAGCTGCTTCGACCGGATGACCCTCGCCGAGGGCGACATCCCCTACCTGCGCGAGCTCCAGGCCACCCTCAACGACGCGGTGAAGCGTGCGGCATCGATGTCCGGCGTCACCTACGTCGACCTGAGCCGGGTCTCCGACGGGCACGACGCCTGCCAGCCGATCGGCGTCCGCTGGGTCGAGCCGGTGCTGCAGGGGACCAACGCGGTCATCGTGCACCCGAATGCGCGGGGCGAGGCGGCGATGGCCGCGCGCACCATGGAGGTGCTGCGGCTCGACCGCCGCTGAGCCCGGCGTCCGGCGGCCCGGCGGGAGCGGTCCCGGCCGGGCCGCCGGCGTCAGCTCGGGAGGGCGCCCAGCTCCGGCTCGGGCACCCGGCCGGTGCCGTGCCGGCGGGCGAGCCGCGCGGCCGTCGGCATGGCGGCGTAGCCGTTGGTCAGCCGCGCCCGGGCGACCAGCGTGCCGGCCCGGTGCTCGGCGATGCTGCGCAGCACCTCGTCGAACTCCGTCGTCACCACGTAGTGGGTGCCGTCGACCAGGTGCACCACAGTGTCGGCGTGGTGCTCGATCCGCTCGATGTGGTCGGGGTCGACGGCGAAGTGCTCACCGTTGCGGCAGGTCACAGCGATCACGAGGTGGTCCTTTCGCACCCGTCGGCCCGGGGACCGGTGGGCCGGCCCGGAAGTCGGTCCGGCACCGAGACCATCGGCACACCGGGGGCGCTCCTGGAGCGCGGGCCGCGTGCTACGTCCCAACGGGTGATGCCGCAACCGGTCAGAAGCCGAAGCGCAGACCGAGCCCGCCGAGGGTGACCAGCACCAGGACGAACACGAGGGGGAGCTGGACACCGGCCGGTGACACGGTGTCGGACCGGAGAGCT
Source organism: Blastococcus sp. SYSU DS0828 (assembly GCF_054050975.1). Lineage (NCBI taxonomy): Bacteria > Bacillati > Actinomycetota > Actinomycetes > Geodermatophilales > Geodermatophilaceae > Blastococcus > Blastococcus sp. SYSU DS0828. The sequence goes on from NZ_JBJHAK010000003.1 coordinate 152,543, forward strand.
CAGTCGGAGCCGCGGCCCTCGCGCCAGTACCCCATGAAGGCCACCGACCGGCGGTCGACACCGACCTCCTGGACGAGGTGCCGCCGCAGCCCCTTCACCACCCCGGCCTCTCCGGCGAGCCAGGCGTAGACGCCGGAGGAGCCCGGCGCCGCGGTGTCCTCGGCCGGGACCTCCCACAGGATCCCGGCGTCGACGTCGACGTCGGCCAGCTCGGGAGCCGGGGCGGGGGAGAGCAGGTCGCCCAGCTCGCGCACCGCGTCCAGGACGGCTCCGGTGAGCAGCTGCCCCCGCGGCGCGGCGGGGGCGCCGTCGGCGGGCCAGCGGGGGAGCCAGGTGATCTCCACGCCGGCCGGCGCGACGACGTTCAGGGCGTCACCGGCCGTCGGCACCTCCAGCAGGACCTTGGTGCGCCGGCCCGCGGGCAGGCTCTCGACGATCGCGCAGATGGCCGGCACCGCGGTCTCGTCGCCGGCGATCAGCAGGCAGGAGGCGTCGGCCGGCGGGTGCCACTCGAAGCCGCCGGTCTCGCCGGGGAACCGGGCGTTCGGCGCGACCAGGACGACCTCGTCGCCGGCGGTGGCCTGCTCGGCCCAGGCCGACGCCGGGCCGGTGGCGCCGTGCAGCACGAAGTCGACGTCGACCTCGCCGCTCTCGCTGCGCAGCGCCCGGATCGTGTACGTGCGGATCGGCATCTGCCGCTCCGGCGGCAACGCCCGCCAGGCGCCGTACCAGTCGTCACCGGCCGGGCAGTCGAGGATGCCCCGGCCCGGCAGCGGCAGCATGACCTTGATCCGCTGGTCGAAGCCGTTGGACGCGAGCGCGGCCATCTCCGGACCCGTGAAGGTGACCCGGAGGAAGCTCGGGCTCAGCCGCTGCACCCGCGCCACGCGCACCGGGAAGGTGCGGTAGGCGGGGATCTGCGCGGTCTCGACGGTCACGGCGTCTCCCGGGCTGGGCAGGTAGGGGCGTCTTTCGACTTAGGCTAGCCTCACCTGGCTTCCGGCAGTCTTGCACACGAGCGCCGGTCGATCCAGACGCGCGTCCACCCGGGCGTGCGCGGCAGTTCGAAGGAGAACGATGACGACTCGAGTCCTGCGGGCCACCGCCCTCACCGTGGCGGCGGCCCTGACCCTCGCCGCCTGCGGGAACGACTCCGAGCCCGAGGCCGGCTCGACCGGGCAGGCCGCGGCCGGCGACGCCGCGTTCCCGCGCACCGTCGAGCACGCCATGGGCAGCACCGAGATCCCCGAGGAGCCCGAGCGGGTCGTCGTCCTCGACACCGGCGAGCTCGACTCGGTGCTGTCGCTCGGCGTGACACCGGTCGGCGCGGTCACCACGGCCGTGGACACCGACTTCCTCAGCTACCTGGCCGAGGACGCCAAGGGGGTGGAGGTCGTCGGCACGATCGCCGAGCCCGACCTGGAGGCGATCGCCGCCCTGGAGCCCGACCTCATCCTCTCCAACCAGGTGCGCCACGAGGACATCTACGACCAGCTGAGGCAGATCGCACCCACGGTCTTCGCCGCGGACCTCGGCGACACGTGGAAGGAGAACCTCCTCCTGGACGCGGAGGCGCTGGGCAAGGAGGAGGAGGCCGAGCAGCTGCTGGCGGACTACGAGGAGCAGGCCGCGCAGCTCGGCGAGGACATCGGTGACGCGGCCGGGACGACGGTCAGCCCGATCCGGTTCGTCGGTGGCACGATCCGCGCCTACCGGCCGGACTCGTTCGTCGGCACGGTGCTGGCCGACATCGGCCTCGACCACGTCGACCTGCCGGAGGGCGACAACCCCACGTTCGCCGAGCTGAGCGCCGAGCAGATCACGCAGGCCGACGCCGACGTCGTCCTGTACTCGTCCTACGGCGCCGCCGACGAGTCCGGCGAGGCGGCGGTCGTCGGCGGTCCGCTGTGGCCCCGGCTCAGCGCGGTGCAGAACGGGCAGGCCCACCAGGTCGAGGACGACGTCTTCTACACCGGCATCGGGCTGCGCGCGGCGACCCTCCAGCTGGAGGAGCTGCGCGAGCTCCTCGCCGGCTGACGCACCGAGGGCCGCTCCCCGGTGATCGGGAGGCGGCCCTCGGTGTTCGGCCCCTCTGCAGGGTCCCGCGCCGAGCCTGCGAGGCGTGGGGGGCAGAGGGGTCCTTCGTCAGGGGGTCTCGGTGACGAGCTGCGCGGCCAGGTACTGCGGCGCACCCACCCGCTCGATGGCCGCGATCTGCGCCTCGAACCAGTCGGCGTGCTTCTCCTCGTCCAGGACCATCTCCTCGAACACCGACGCGGTGCCGTGGTCACCGAGGTCGTGGCACTCCTTCGCGGAGGCGTTGAACTGGGCGACGGCGGCCTTCTCGCTGTCGAGGGCCAGCACCAGCATCTCCTCGGCGCTCTCGCCGACCCGGATGGCGCCGAGGCGCTGCAGGTTGGGGTGGCCGTCGAAGAGCAGGACGCGCTGGATGAGGGCGTCGGCGTCGCGCATCTCGTCGATGGAGAGGTCGTAGAAGACCTTGCCCAGCTTGGGCAGACCCCAGGCGTCGAGCATGCGCGCGTTGAGGAAGTACGTGTTGGTGACCGTGAGTTCGAAGGTCAGCGCGTCGTTCAGCAGTTCGACCACGCGGGGGCTAACGGGCTGCACCGGATACTCCCAGCTCTCGCTCGGCCGGGCGCTCGGTGGTGCGCTCGGCTCGCACCGGGCAATGCTGACACACGAGGTCGCGGAGCGAGTCGACGCAGTTGCCGCAGGTCCGTCCCGCACCGGTGGCCCGGGCGACGTCGGCGATGCAGGTCGCGCCGTTGGCGATCGCCTCGAGGATGTCGCGGTCGGTCACCACGTTGCAGTGGCACACGTACATGCAGCGGTCGCCTAACGGGAGACGGCGGGCGGGCGGGCCCCGGTGCGGACACCAGGGCGTCGTGTGGAGGTTAGCCTCTCCTAACCGCTGCGCGCCAGACCGCTGGTCAAGAACAGCGGGTGACCCCTAGGTTGCCGTCATGCCCGACCCGGCGTCCCGCGCCCGCGCGCTCCTGCGGCTCCAGACCGGGCCCCGGATCCTCGTCCTGGCCAACGTCTGGGACGTGACCTCGGCCAGGGTCGTCGCCGCGACGGCCGGGACCGGCGCCCTGGCCACCGCCAGCCACTCCATCGCCGCGTCCCTGGGGTTCGAGGACGGCGAGCGCATCCCGCTGGACCTGCACCTGGACGTGGTGCGGCGGATCACCGCGGCCGTGGATCTCCCGGTGTCCATGGACATGGAGGCCGGCTACGGCGACCCGGAGGAGACCACCCGGCGCGCGATCGCGGCCGGCGCGGTGGGCGGCAACCTCGAGGACGGGCAGCGCCCCCTGGACGAGGCCGTGGCCGCGGTGGGGGAGGTGGTCGCCGCCGGCCGCGCCGCGGGCGTCGACTTCGTGCTCAACGCGCGGACCGACGTCGTCCTGCTCGCGCCGGCCGGGGCCGACCGGGCGGCGCTGCTGGCGGAGGCGGCCGACCGGGGCCGGGCCTACCTGGCGGCCGGGGCCGCCGCGGTCTTCGTGCCGGGCGTGGTGGCGGCGGACGAGATCGCCGCGCTGGCCGGGGCGCTGGGGCGCGGCCGGCTCAGCGTGCTCGCCGTGCCGGGTGCCACGCCGCCGGTCGCCGAGCTGGAGCGGCTGGGCGTCGCGCGGGTCTCCACCGGCCCGAACGCGCAGCGGGTGGCACTCACGGCGCTGCAGGACGCGACGGCGGCGCTGCTCGCGGGCGGGGTGCTCCCGCCCGGCACCCGGATGCTGAGCTGAGCTCCCGTGGCGGCGTCCGAGCGGCTGTCCTGGGCGGCCGGGCTGGTGGACCCCGCACCAGGGGAGCGGGTGCTCGAAGTGGGGTGCGGCCACGGCGTGCTGGCCGACCTGCTCGCCCGGCGGCCGGGGGTCGGCCACGTGACCGCCGTCGACCGCTCGGCAACCATGGTGGCCGCGGCGACCCGGCGGAACCGCGTCGCGGTCGAGGACGGGCGGGTGACCCTGCAGACCGCGCCGCTGGTCGGGGCCGAGCTGCCGGAGCGCTGGTTCGACGCCGTCGTGTCGTTCGACGTCCGCGCCTTCTGGACCCCGCCGGCACCGGAGTGGGACGTCGTCCGGCGGGTGCTGGCACCCGGCGGTCGGGTCGTCGTCGCCTTCTCGGTCATGGCCCCCGGCGCCGACGACCGGATCCGGACGGCGGTGCTCCGGTCCGCCGGGGAGCGCGGCCTGGTCGAGCACGCCGTCCACCGGGCCGCCACGGCGCCGGTCCCGTCGGCGGCCGTCGAGTTGCGGTCGGGGCAGGACGGGTAGGAGGCGGGACGCCACCGACGAGAGGACATCCGCATGACCGACGACCTGGTACCCGGTGACCTGTACGCCTACGAGTCGCTGCTGTCGGCGGAGGAGCGGGAAGAGCTCGCCGGCATCCGCACCTTCCTGCAGGAGGAGGTCCGGCCGCTGGTGAACGACTCCTGGGAGGCGGCCACCTTCCCGATGGAGCTGATCCCGCGCTTCGCCGAGGCGGGGCTGGTCGGCCGCAGCTACGACACCGAGGGGTCACCGCGCGCCTCGCGGCTGTTCACCGGCTTCATCGCCCTGGAGACCGCCCGCGTCGACCCGTCGATGGCCACCTTCCTCGGGGTGCACAACGGCCTGGCGATGGGGTCGATCGTCAACCTCGGCTCCGAGGAGCAGAAGCGCCGCTGGCTGCCGGGCATGCTGGCCCTGGAGAAGATCGGCTGCTTCGCGCTCACCGAGCCGCACGGTGGCTCCGACGTCGCGCTCGGCCTGGAGACCACGGCCCGGCAGGACGGCGACGAGTGGGTGATCGACGGCGCCAAGCGGTGGATCGGCAACGGCACCTTCGCCGACCTCGTCGTCGTGTTCGCCCGCGACGTCGCCGACGACTCGGTGAAGACGTTCGTCGTGGAGAAGGGCACCCCCGGGTTCACCGCGACCAAGATGGAGGGCAAGTACGCGCTGCGCACGGTGCAGAACGCCGACATCACGTTCGAGGGGTGCCGGATCCCGGCCGAGAACAAGCTCGAGGGCGGCAACACCTTCAAGGACGTCAACCGGGTGCTGAAGCTGACCCGCGGCGGGGTCGCCTGGAGCGCCGTCGGCTGCCAGATGGGTGCCTTCGAGGCCGCGCTGGCCTACGCCAAGGAGCGGGAGCAGTTCGGCCGCCCGATCGCCGGGTTCCAGCTCATCCAGGACCTGCTGGCCCGCATGGCCGGAAACGTCACCGCGAGCCTCGGCATGGCCGTCCGGGTGGCGCAGCTGCAGGAGGAGGGCGTGTTCCGCGACGACCACGCCGCGCTGGCCAAGAGCTACGTGACCAGCCGGGCGCGGGAGACGGTCGGCTGGGCCCGGGAGCTGCTCGGGGGCAACGGCATCCTGCTCGAGCGCGACGTCGTCCGGTTCTTCAACGACGCGGAGGCCCTCTACTCCTACGAGGGGACCCGGGAGATCAACCAGCTCATCGTCGGGCGGGCGCTGACCGGGATCAGCGCCTTCGTCTGAGCCCGGCCGAGGTGCTGCGGCCCGGCCGCCCCGGGGTCAGGGGGACGGCCGGGCCGCAGACCTCAGGCGCCGAGGACGGCGCTGCGCACCAGGTACAGCAGGACCACGACGGAGACCGCGACGGCGAGCCCCACCCACAGCCGGCGTTCGCGCACCCGGTCGGCCTCGGTCTCGTCGGCCAGGGCCACCGGATCGGCCCACACCGGGGTGCGGCCGCCGCAGCGGGCGAGCACCTCCTCGGTGAGCACCACCGGGGGGCTCACCCGGAACGGCTGCCCGGCTCCGACCAGCTGGTGGAGGTTGCTCATACCGTGACCCTCCCGGTCTTCTCGGTCTTGTCCCAGGTCATGGCCGCCCCGCGGAACTCCTTGACGTAGGCGTCCACGGTGATCGCGCACATCAGCGGCCCGAAGCCGACCAGGTAGAGCGCCAGCGGCACGAGCGGCCGGCCCCAGCGGGTGCCCTCGAGCTTCCGGACCCCGTAGGCCAGCGGGATGCAGAGCACCAGCCAGCTGTAGACGAACAGCGTCCAAAACGTCTCCACGCCGTCGGACATGGGGATCACCCCGGGGAACGCGGCCGACAGCAGGACGACGAAGGAGATGGCGCCCGGGAACAGCAGTGCCTCCCGCCAGACCTTGAGGCCGGTGCGCGGATCGACCGACATGGTCAGCGTGATCATGAAGACGAAGGTCGCGATCGGCACGAACACCGCCGCCCCGAACACCTCCGAGGCCAGCTCGCTGTCGAGCAGGTAGAGCCCGATCAGGCCGATCGAGGTCAGCAGCATCGCCACCGGCAGCAGCAGGATCGCGAACCAGAAGACGCCGAAGAAGAAGCCGCCCAGCCCCGGGTGCACCGACCTGCGGAACCACAGGTGCCGGTACATCGAGGTGATCTGCACGTTGCCGCGGGCCCAGCGCAGCCGCTGCTTCCACAGCGCGTCCACGCCGGCCGGCTCCTCGGCCAGCACGCGGGCGTGCGGCTCGAAGACGACCCGGCGCCCGGCGAGCTGGGTGCGGAAGGTCGTGACCGTGTCCTCGGCCAGCGAGGAGGTGTCGATCTGCCCGCCGATCGCCACGAGGTTCTCCCGCGAGTGCAGCTGGGCGCCACCGGCGAGGCAGGCCATCGCACCGGCGACGTTCTGCGCTCGGCGGGAGGCGGCCTGCGCGGCCAGGTAGTCGAACCCGATGAACCGGGTGATCCCCTCCGGGTCGCCGCTGCCCTCGCGGATGTAGGCGGTCACCGCGCCGACCGTGGGATCGGCCAGGTGGCGGGTCATCTTGCGCAGCGACGCCGGCTCGTAGATGACGTCGGCGTCCATGATCAGGAGCGCCTCCATCCAGTCGTCGGCGAGGACCTCGCGCAGCCCGTGGTTGAGGGTGTGCGCCTTGCCCTCGCCGCCCTTCTCGCGGCGCAGGTGCACGACCCGGCCGGGGAAGCGCTCGGCGCAGGCGGCCAGCACGGCGGGGGTGTCGTCGGTGCTGGCGTCGTCCACGACGTAGACGCGCAGCCGGTCCGGCGGGTAGTCCAGCCCCATCAGCCGCTCGATCGAGCTGGTGAGGACGGCGGCCTCGTTCCACGCCGGGACGAGGACCGCGACGTTGGGCAGGTACGGGCCCGTCTCGCGGTAGTGGTTGCGGACCGCGTGGAACGGGATCACGAGGAACTGCGCCAGCCCGGCGACGACCGGGATCGCGCCGGTGGCCACCAGGGCCAGCAGGAACCACGTCAGCACGGTCTCGCCGATGCCGGCCACGTCGGTACCGACGGCGAGGACGGTCACCGGGCACCCACCAACCGGGTCGCCGACGCCGCGTCGGCCACCCAGGAGTAGCGGCCCACGGTGGCGGCCTCGTGGCTGTCGGTGGAGCCGACGAGGGTCACGCCGGCGGCCGCGAGTGCCAGCACGACGCGGGGCCCGGGGCAGCGCCACTTCTCGTTGACCTCGACCGTCGTGCCCGTCCGGAGGGCGGCGTCGGCGATCGCGGCGACGTGCTCGTCGAGCAGCTCGCTCTCGTGCATGCCGACCTTGGGCAGCAGCGAGAACAGGTGGGCCAGCTGGCCCCGCCCGGCGCGCTCCATCGCCCGCACGGTCGCGTCGACGAGGATCGACAGCGCGTCCTGGGTGGACAGCCCGCCCGCGATCTCCTCCAGGGTGCGGCGCGGGCTCCACGGGCCGTCCGGCCCGGGGAACTGGTGGTCGGCGATGAGGATGCGGTCCACCCCGCCCGGCCCGACCACGAGGTCCTCGGGCACGTCCAGGCGGCCGGAGGCGTCCAGGATCTTCGCCTCGACGCCGGTGAGCACCTCCAGCCCCTCGATCCGGGGGAGGGCGGCCACCTCGGCGAGGAAGCCCGGCACCCAGGTCGTCGTCGTCCGGACGTGGTCGACCATGCGGATGCTGGCCAGCCCCGTGTCGCGGGCGGCGACGAGGTTCTCCATCGGCGCGCTCACGGCGTCGTCGGACCAGGTGGAGTGCACGTGGTGGTCGGTGAGCAGCAGGTCGAGCTCACCCAGGGCGGCGGTCATCGGGCGGCCTCCTCGGCGACGACGTCGGACGGTGCGAGGAAGACGTCCTCGAGATAGCGCACCACCGCGAGCTCCCGGAAGGGCACCTCGGCCGGTAGCGGGCGGCCCAGCGCCAGGTCCAGGGCGAGGGAGGGCATGTCGACGCCGGCCGCGACGGTCAGCGGCATCGCGCCGGGGAAGCGCGGGTTGACCTCCAGCAGGGCCGGGCGGCCCTCGGCGTCGCGGCGCAGCTGCACGTTGGCCACCCCGACCAGCCCGATGGCGCGGGCCACCCGGCGGGCGGTCTCCACCAGCTCCGGGTCGGCCACCGTGGCGCCGGCGACCGAGACCCCGGAGTCGACCCGCAGCCGGGACCGCGGCACGGCGGCGACCACGTGCCCGTCGGCGTCGGCGAGCGTGTCGACCGAGTACTCGTCGCCGGGCAGGTGGGCCTGCACGAGGGTGTCCTCGTCGCTGCCGAGGGCGGTCAGCGCGGCGGCGTCCTCGACCAGGTGCACGCCGCGGGAGCCGGCCCCCCGCCGCGGCTTGACGATCACCGGGTAGTCCCAGCTGCCCGGGTCGGTCTCGCCGAGCAGCGCGGTGCGGGGGGTCGGCAGGACCTCGGTGCAGCGCTGCGCGAGGGCGTACTTGTCCAGGCAGACCTCGAGGGTCTCGAGGCTCGGTGCGGCCAGCGTGGTGCCGACGGCGTCCAGGCGCTTGCGCTCGGCGGCCAGCCGCGGCAGCTCGACGTCGACGGTGGAGAACAGCACGTCCACGCACTCCCGCTCGCACAGGGCGACGAGGGAGTCGACGAACTCCTCGCTGAGGCCGGGGCGGACCAGGTGCCGCGCACCGGCGTCCACCAGGTACAGGCCGCTGGCGTAGCGATCCATGTCCGCAGCCAGCAGCTCGACGTCGTCGCGGCGGGCCAGCGAGCGGAGCACGGCGATGCCGGCCGGTCCGCCGGCGCCGGTCACCAGGACGCGGGTGGGGGAAGAGTCAGACACCGAAGCGCTCCGGGGTGGTCGAGGTGGCGGGGGAGGACTGCTGGAAGGCCGAGTCGCTGGTGGCGCCCACGACACCACCGGCGTCCCGGACGATCTCCAGCGGTTCGCAGTACTGGCCGCCGCTGCCGTAGCGCGACCAGTAGCGGGCGGTCGCCAGGACGAAGTCGTCCTGCAGGTAGCTGCGGATGCCGGCCTGCGAACGGAAGCTGGCGAGCAGGTCGAGCTTCGTGCGGGTGAACCCGTCGATGGAGACGAAGCGGGACGGCCGGAAGTCGATGGTGGCCGAGGGGCTCTGGAAGCAGGCGACGGTCGGCACGGTGCGGGTGGCGACGCTCGCGGCCTGGTGCACGGCCCGGTGGTCCTGGTGCCGGTCGTTGGCCGAGTGGGTGTAGACGATGGTCGGACGGACCTCCTGCACGACCCGCTCGATGATCGACATGGTCGGGTCCATCGGGCTGATCCGGGTGTCCTCGAGGTCCTCGAGGAACAGCCGGGCGCCGATCAGCTCGGCCGCGGCCAGCGACTCGTCCTGCCGGTCGCCCGCCTCGCCGCCGCGTGCGCCGCGGGAGAGGGTCAGGATCACCACCTGGTCACCGGCGGAGCGGTGCGCGGCGAGCGTGCCGCCGACCCCGATCTCCACGTCGTCGGGGTGGGCGCCGACGGCCAGGACGGTCTGGCGCTGCGGAGCGGCGGCCCGCTTGGCCTGCGCGGCCTCCGCCAGCCGGCGGATCGTGGCGGCCAGGGTGTCCTTGGGCACCGGCTTGACGAGGAACTCGTCGGCCTGGCGGCGCAGCGCGTCCACGGCGTAGTCGACCGACGCGTGCGCGGTCATGACGGTGACCGGCAGGTCGGCGCGCAGCTGACGCAGGCGGTCGAGGAACTCCAGCCCGGTCATGCCCGGCATCTCGATGTCGGTGATCGCGGCGTCGAACTCGACGCGCGACGCCAGCGCCAGGGCCTCGAGCGGGTCGGCGCACGTGGTCACGGTCATGCCGCCCCGCTGCAGCACGGTGCGCACGAAGAGTGCGGTGTCGGGGTCGTCGTCGACGACCAGGACGTGCAGAGCACCGTCCACGGTTCCGGCTCCCGTCGGTGGATTCCCCCGGCTGCCCGGGAGGGGGACGGGTGTCCCCGCGGGAGTTGACGGCCGTTTCCCCTGGTCGCATGAGCCGGGCGCCCCGTGTCTCACCCCTCCGGGTGGGCCCGCCCGACCGGGCGACCGGTGCACCGCTCAAGCCGCGCCGCCGCCGTGCCGATCACCCGGTCAGGTGACCGGAGGACCACCCTCCGCACCCTCAGCGAGCAGTGAGGAGGAGGCGTCGTGGCGGATCAGTCCGTGCTCGTGGTCGAGGACACCCAGGAGATCCGCGAGCTGGTGACCACGGTGCTCGAGCGGGCCGGGTTCGCCGTGCGCGCCGTGGGCACCGGTGCCGAGGCCATCGCGGAGGTGCGACGGGAGCCGCCGGACCTCATCGTCCTCGATCTCGGGCTCCCGGACGCCGACGGCACCGAGGTGTGCCGGCAGATCCGTGCCGAGACGCCCTGCTACGTCCTCATGCTGACCGCCCGCGCCGAGGAGGTCGACCTGCTCATCGGGCTGGCCGTCGGCGCCGACGGGTACATGGCCAAGCCGTTCTCCCCGCGTGAGCTCGTGGCGCGTGTGCAGGCGATGCTCCGCTTCCCGCGGACCGCGCCGCAGCCGGCCGCCGAGCCGGCCCCCGCGGCGGAGTCGGTGCGCCGGCTCGCCGAGCTGGAGGTCGACGAGGACAGCCGGGAGGTCCGGGTCGACGGGGACGTCGTCGACCTGACCCGCACCGAGTTCGACCTGCTCGCCGCGCTGGCGTCGCGCCCGGGCCGGGTGCTGCAGCGGGAGACGCTGCTGCGCGAGGTCTGGCACACCGACTGGGAGGGCAACCTGCGCCTGGTCGAGGCGCACATGTCGAACCTGCGCCGCAAGCTCGTGGCCGCCGGCCTGAACTCGCCGGAGATCAAGACCGTCCGCGGCGTCGGCTACCGCCTCGTCGCCGCATAGCCGTCGTCTCGAGGCATAGGAAGCTATCCACCCGTATCGGGGGCGCGAACCACCGGTAGAGCTTCCTATGCCTGGCCGGGCCGGACTAGACGCCGGCGAGCTCCTGGAGCCGGGCGACCCGGGAGTGGGCGAGCACGCCACGGCGGGCGTCGGCGGCGATCTCCCGGCAGAGGGAGGCGACCTCCGGGTGGCCCAGCTGGCCGCTCGTGCCGGCCAGGGTGTGCGCGGCGAACGCGACCGCGGTGGCGTCACCGGCGCGGGTGTGCAGGTCGATGGCCGACAGCCGGGTGGGCAGCGCATCGGCGTACATGCCCTGGAGCCGGGTCATCACCTCGGCGTCCACCAGCTCGGCATCGCTGGGACCGCCCGTGTCCCCGGCCTGCGCCGCGACCGTGGTCCGGCCGCGGAGGAAGTCCAGGAGCGACCGCGCCGTCACCGGCTGGGCGAGGGTGACCAGTGCGCCGGCGGTGGCCGCCTCCGCGCGGTCCTCGGCGGTCGGGTCCGCGGTGACGACCACGAAGCGGGCGCGGGACCCGTTGCGCCGGATCCGGCGGAGCATCGCGGCACCCGAGCCGCCCGGCATCGCCAGGTCGGTCACGACCAGGTCGACGTCGGTGACCAGGGCGTGCCGGACGGCGTCCTCGGGGCCGGCGGCGTGCTGCACGTGCCAGCCACCGAGGCAGAGCAGGTCCGCGACCTGGTCGCGGACGGCGGCGTCGGCGTGGACGACGAGGGCGGTCAGCACGTCAGCACCGCCGAGCGGGGCGTCTCCGCGGTCCAGCCGTAGCTGGTGAGGGTGATGACCGAGATACGGGGCTGGTAGTCCAGGTAGCCGCGGTCCACCCGGGCGCTCACGGTCCGGTTCGTCGCGCTCGTCTCGGCCATGACGAGCGACTGGCCGTTGTTCAGGTGGGCCATGACGCGGTAGCCGACGACCCCGCGGGGCGTGGTGCTCGCCGGCCAGCTGATCGTGGCCTCGTACCAGTGGCTGTAGGTGGGGACCCACATCCCGTACCGGGTCCAGGAGCCTCCGCTGGCGGTGCGGGTGCACCGGTCGTCGATGGTGACGGTGGCCGGCGCGGTCACGGTGGTGGTCGAGACCGTCGTCGAGACGGTGGCGCTGTCGGCATAGGTGGCCGAGGCGGGCACGGCGGCGGCGACGGTGAGGGCGAGGGCGAGGCCGGTGACGGCCAGGGTGCGGCGGACGGCGTTCATGCCCGGTCCTCCTCGATCGCGGGGGTGGGGCGCCAGATGGCCAGGAGCAGCCAGCCGGCGAGCAGCGCGGGAGCCCCGTAGAGCAGCACCTGGCTGATCACCGGGGTGCGCAGCAGCTGGACCACGTGACCGAACTCCGGGATCACGGCGCGCACCTGGTAGACGGTGTCGCCGGTGAGACCGGCCGTCCACGGGTCGATCGCCTCGTTGGCGTCGCCCTTGGTCTGCACAATGACGCCGCCGTCGGCGGCCCGGTCGACCGAGACGACGCGGTGGGTGACGAGGCTGTGGTCGCCCACCGGCATGTGGTACGTGATCACCATGCCCTCGGTGAGGTCGGTGACGTCGATCGGGGTGGCGACGGTGATGTCGCCCGGCTCGATCTCCGGCGCCATGCTCGCGGTCAGCATGGTCATCGTGCGGTAGCCGAGCACGTGCGGTCCGACGGCCAGGACGGCGAAGGCCAGGACGGCGACCCCCATGACTCCGCGGACCAGCCACGGGGCCGTGCGGCCCACGATGCGGCGGGCCCGGGCGGCCGGGTGGCCGGCCGTGGAGCGCTCGTCCTCGCTCGGGGGCAGCTGGGGAGCTGCCCCCGCGGCGCGGACGGGGAGGACGGTGGTCATGGCGTGATCTCCGGGAGGTCGTCGGACGAGGCTCAGCGGGCGGTGCCGGTGCGCTGCGTGCCGGTGAAGGTCAGCGTCAGGGCGGCGGTCTTGCCCTGGAACGTGTTGTCGGCGGCGGTCGGCAGGCCGATGGAGAAGGCGAGGAAGTCCGAGCCGCCGACGTTCAGCGAGTTCACCGCGCCGAGGTCGATGGGGGCGAGCACGGCACCCGAGCCGAGGATCTTCTCGCCGCTGGCGCAGGTGTAGGTCCGCGCCGCGGGGGTGCCCCCCTCGGTCCAGGCCACGGCGCAGGACCGCAGGGACAGCTGCAGCCCCCGGGTGGCGTCGCTGGTGAGGACGCTCGATGCGGCGGCGGTGGCGCTCAGGTTGACCGCGGCCAGGCCGGTGTCCCCGTCGTTGACCAGCGTCACCGGGCGGGTGAGCGTGTCGCCGGGGACGAAGCCGGCGGTGGTCACCGGGATGGTGACGGGCTTGGCGAGATCGATGGAGACGCTGCCCGAGCTGATGGTCGTGTCGACCGAGGTGGAGTCGGTGAAGCTGCCGAACGTCCCCAGGCCGGCCACGGCGGCGGCCGCGCCGATCACGCCGAGCGAGCCGACGACCTTGCGGGCGGTGGAGCCGGTGGCGGTGGTGGCGGTCTTGGTGCTCATGTCCCTGCTTCTCCTGTGTCCGTGTGACCGCCGGTGTTCCGGCGACAACCAGGACTCTGGACGGCGAACCGCAGGCCACCCGCCAGCGATCCGCAAGGAAGCCGCAAGAAGCGACGGGCACTCCTGCCTGCCCCTCGGCGGCCGCGGACGGGGCAGGCCGTACGCACCGCGCCCCCCGTCCCGGGCAGGAACGGGGGGCGCGGTGGGGCAGGCTCCGTCAGCCCGCGGGAGTCGCCGGCAGGGTCATGGTGAAGGTGGTGCCGACGCCCTCGGTGCTCACCAGGTCCAGCGTGCCGCCGTGCGCGGTGGTGATGGCCTTGGTGATCGTGAGCCCCAGCCCCACCCCGGGAACGGCGTTGCGCTGGGCGGTCGAGGAGCGGAAGAACCGGGTGAACAGCTGGCCCTGCTCACCGGCGGGGATCCCCATGCCGGTGTCGCTGACCGACAGCTGCGCGACCGGCTCCGCGCCGGGCGCCGGATGTGCACGGACCTCGCCGTCGGCAGAGCGCCACATCGACCGGAGGACGAGCCGCACCTCACCGCCGGCTGGCGTGAACTTCACGGCGTTGGAGACCAGGTTGTCGCACGCCTGCCCGAGCCGGACGGCGTCACCGGAGACCACCATCCCCTCCCCGGGGACGTCGACGACGATCCGCACGCCGGCGTTGCCGGCGGCGACCCGGGCCGTCTCCTCGGCGGCCCGGACAACGCCGGCCAGGTCGACGTCGGCGGGCTGCAGGGTGAACCGGCCGCTCTCCACCTGCGCGGTGAAGAGCAGGTCCCCGACCAGTCGCAGCAGCCGCTGGGCGTTGCGCTCCACGGTGGACAGGTACTGCCGCTGCTCGTCGGTGAGGGGTGAGTCCTCGTCGTCCATGACGAGCTCGAGGTAGCCGAGGATCGAGCTCAGCGGCGTGCGGAGCTCGTGGCTGATCAGGCTGACGAACTGGTCCTTCATCCGCTCGGTGGCGCGCGCCTCGGTCATGTCGGTGCCGACGAAGTTCCAGCCGGCGTGCACCCCGCGGTCGTCCGAGCGCGGGGTGATGGCGACCGACACGGTGCGGTGGCTGCCGTCGGCGGCGACGTAGGTCCAGTCGCGGACGTCGCTGCCGTGCTCCCGGGCGACGCGCACCAGGGCCTCGAGCCCGGTGCCGCAGCCGCCGTCCGCCGCTGCGGCGTCGAGCTCCTCCGGCAGGTGGAAGTCGAGGATCGACCGGGTGCGGACCACGTCGGGGCGCGGCACGCCGAGCATCTTCTCGGCGCCGGGATTCCACACGCGGATGGTGCCGTCGCGGTCCGTGCCGATGATCGACTGCTCGGTGACCGCGTCGATCACGCTGGTCATCGTCTGGGCACGGGCGGCGAGGATGCGCGAGGCGGTGTCGAGTTCGTCCGCGCGGCTGCGCACCTGCGTCAGCAGCACCGCCTGCTCCTGCTGCAGCCGTGCGATGTGCCGCGCCTGGGCGGCCGCGCGGCGGGTGCTCTCGTTGACCGCGAGGCTGCCGACGGCGACCGCCAGCGGGCCGACCAACAGCGCGCCGGGCAGGTCGTCGGCGCCGCCGAGCGGGCCCACGAGCGAGGGCCCGGCCAGCACGGCCGTGGTCCCGGCCACCGCGAGCAGCACTCCCCGGCGGTCGGCGTGCGTGGCGAGCGCCCAGAGCGGGCCGAGCAGGAGGACGAGGGTCGTGGCCGACGCGGTGCCGGCGTACAGGAGGCCCGCGGCGGCCAGCTGCGCGACCGGTACGGCGAACGAGCCGGGCAGGGAACGCGACCGGGAGAACCAGGCGACGCCCGTGGCGGCGACGGCGACGGCGAGGCCGGCGTGCACGAGGGCCTGGTGGACGACCGGGACGTCACCGGTCAGCAGCAGCAGGGCGACCGCGGTGAGCAGGACGGTGCACGGCAGCGGCCCGCGGACGGCGGCCTGCCAGGCGGATGCCTGGGTGAGCCGGCGGGTCCACGGCGGGGGGTTGTCCCGTGGCCGGTCGAGGACGGCGAGGGTCATGCCACCGGCTCCCGCGTGGTCAGCGCCCGCACCTGGTGCACGAGACCGGCCACGCTGAACGGCTTCGCCAGGTACGCGTCCGCCCCGGCGGCCAGGCCACGGGCCACCTCGTCCGGGGAGGCGCCGGCGGACAGCAGCAGGATCCGGGTGCCGGCGGTGGCGGGGTCGGCGCGCAGCGCCGCGCAGATCTCCAGACCGGTCACGCCCGGCATGGAGACGTCCAGGACGGCCAGGTCGGGCAGCTCGGCCCGTGCTGCGGCGAGGGCGACCGCGCCGTCGGGCGCCGAGACGACCACCTGGCAGCCGGCCTTGCGCACGGCCAGGCACACCAGGCCGCGGATGTCGTCCTCGTCGTCGGCCACGAGCACCCGGACGGTGCCGCCCGGGGCCGGCCCGGCGGGGCCGCCGCCGGGGGAGTGCAGGGCCGGGTCCACGGGAGCTCCCGTCGGTCGTGGTCCCGCCCCGCGGGTGCGGTGGGACCGGTGGCGTCGTCCTGAGGAGGAACGGCGCCCCGACGGAAGGCCTGCAGCGCGGGCACCGGCGGCTCACCCCTTGGGGTGGCGGTCCGGACAGCACTGCGCCCCGCCGGGAGGACCCGGCGGGGCGCAGGCGAACGGAGCGGGCCGGTGGGCCCGCGAGGTGTCAGGAGCCGGACTGGCTCTGCACCGACTGCTTGGACTGCTGGGCCTGGCCCTGCACCGACTGCTTGGACTGCTCGGCCTGGCCCTGCACCGACTGCTTGGACTGCTGGGCCTGCCCCTGCACGTCCTGAGCTGCCGACTGGCCCTCCTGCTTGACGGTCCCGGCCGCGTCCTGGGCGGTGGACTTGACCTCCTCCATCGCGTGCTGGGCGGCCGGCTTGAGCTGCTCGCCCATCTCCTGCGCGGCATCCTTCGCCGGCTGGAGCAGCGCGTCCTTGTTCTCGCGCAGCGTGGACTCGGCCTGCTGGGCCAGCTGCTGCTCCTTCTGCGAGGCAGGGAGCAGGCTGGAGATCAGCCAGCCGGTACCGAAGGCGATGAGCCCGGCGGCGAGCGGGTTGCCCTGTGCCTGGCGCGAAATCGTGTCCGGTGCCTGCTGGACGGCGCCGACCGCGGACGAGGCCGCGTTCTGCACGCTGTCGGCCGCGTTCGAGGCCGCGCCCTGGACCGAGCCCGCCGCGTTGTGCGCCGCGCCCTGCACGGAGCCCGCCGCGTCGGAGGCCCGGTGCTGGGCCGCCGAGGTGGTGTCCTGGGCGGAACCCATGACCTTCTCCTTGAGGGTGGTCATGCGGCCCTTGGCCGCGGTCACCCGCCGGTCCATGACGCGGGACGGGTTGACCTTCTCGTTGAGGGCGTCGACGTCGTAGCTGAGCTCGCGCCGGGTGTCCTCGATCTGCCGCCGGATGACGTCCGGGTCACTGCTGGTCATTGGTATCGGCTCCTGCCGTTCAAGAGACCTCAGCGGTCTGGTGGTCAGTTGGGCTTGAGGGCACCGGGCACCTGCTGCAGGGTGTCCACGGTCCGTTCGGGCTTCGGGTGGACCTGCTCGAACTTCTTGCGGCCCATCACGTACGCGACGGCCCCGACGGCGCCCCAGAGGACGGCCACGATGAGGGCGGCCAGCCCGGCGTCCATCACGTTCTCCAACGCCCACCACAGGGCGAAGGACAGGAACATCAGCACCATGTAGCCGGCGAAGCCGGCGGCGCCGAACATGCCGGCACCCTGCCCGGCCTTCTTGGCCTCGCTCTTCAGCTCGACCTTGGCCAGCTCGAGCTCCTGGCGCATCAGGGTGGAGAGGTCCTTGGTGACCTCCCCGATGAGCGCGCCGACCGAGACGCCTTCGACGTCGGGGTGACCGGAGTCGGTGGTGGGGGTGCCCATGGCGCCGCTGTGCTGCTGGCCCTGGGAGTAGTCCGCCGCGTAGTTCTGCGGCGTCGGCTCCGCATAGCCCTGCGACCCGGCCGGGGTGGCCCCGGAGTAGGGGGTGCTCATGTCAGCGCACCTCACCGGGCCGGCGGGACGGGTCGTCCCAGCCAGCGGGCGTCGCCGGGGGCACCATGCTGCCGGCGGGCGGCACCGTGCCGTACGGCGGCGGCGGGAGCGGGGCGCCGGTGCCGGTCCCCGCGCCGGTGGTGGCGCTGGAGTAGTCCGAGTACGTCGGCGCGGGGTCGACGTAGTTCGTCGGCGTGCTGCGGTGACCGTTGCCCGACCCGGAGTCGCTGTGCGCGGCCTTGGCCCCGCTGGTCAGCCGACCGGCGACGATCCCGGCGGCCGCGGCGCCGAGCAGGAACAGGCCCGGCTTGCGGCGGGCGAAGCTGCGCACCTCGTCGAGGAGCTGCGCCGGCTCGCGGTTCTGCAGCTTGTCGGCGAAGCCCTCGACGACGCCGGAGGCCTGGTGCAGCAGGTCGCGCGCCGGGCCGGGGGCGCCGTCGCTCGTGCCGTCGGCGAGGCCCCGCAGCTCCTGCGCGAGGGACGACAGGCCGGTCGCGGCCTTCTGCTGCTGGCTGATGGCCTGTTCCTTGAGCTGGGTGCGCCCCTGCTCGATGAGGTCCATGGCCTGGCGCTGGGTCTCGTTCGCCACGTTCATGGCCTGGTCGGCGGCGGTCGAGGCGACCTGGCTGCCGGCCTGGGCCGCGGTCTGCCCGACGTTGCGGGCCTCGTCCTTGGCGACGTCCTTGGTCTGCTGGGCCTCGTGCTTGGCGACGTTCTTGGCGTTCTGCGCCTCGTGCTTGGCTGCGTCCTTGGTCGACGAGCTCTCGGTCGTGGTGCCCGTCGTCGCGCCGCTCGTCGGCGGAACCGGTGGCGGGAACGGGGCATCGATGGAGTGAGTCATCGGTCCTCCTCGGCATGCTTGCTGGTCGGTGGGAGCGCTACCCCGACGCCGTTGCGGCACACATCCGGGCGCTGCACGGGCCCGGGGTGCCGCGACGACGTCGGCTCGGCGCCCTGGTGGGGCGGGAAGAGCTGACCGAAGTCCACCCGGCGCATCCGTGCGTCTCGGGGCGGGATCGGGGGTGGCAGGGGCTGGCCAGCGTCGTCGCTGCGCCATCCGCCTGCCGCTCGTGAAGAGCGCCGTTCCGCGCAACGGGTGGGGTACCCCCGGTGAGGGGTGGGTGAAACCGCCGGACGCCCCCGGCGTCAGCCGGACCAGGGGAAGCGCGGGGCGCGGCGCTCCGCGAAGGCCCGGACGCCCTCGGCCAGCTCCCCGGCGGCGATCGTCTCCCGGTACCGCGCCGCGGCGAGCGCCTCGCCGTCCCCGCCCTCGGCCAGCGCGGCCACGGTCTCCTTGGTGGCGCGCTGGGTGAGCGCGGAGCGGGACGCCAGCACCCCGGCGAACCGGTGCGCCTCGGCAGCCAGGTCCTCGGCGTCGACGAGCCGGTCGACCAGCCCGGTGCGCAGGGCGGTGGGGGCGTCGATCAGCTCGCCGCTGTACAGCAGGTACTTCGTCGTCGCCGGCCCCACCAGGTCCACCAGGGCCTTGGTGGAGGAGGGCGTGTAGACGATGCCGACCTTGGCGGGGGTGACCCCGAAGACCGCCGTCGGGTCGGCGAAGCGGAGATCGCAGCAGGTGGCGAGCTCCACCCCGCCCCCGATGCAGTGCCCGCGCACGACCGCGACGGTGGGTTTGGGGAAGGTGCGCAGCGCCGCCTGCGCGGCGAGGTTGTGCCGCCGGACGTCGGCCATCGGGTCCGCGGGGTCGTCGCCACCGAGCAGATCGGAGATGTCGGCGCCCGCGCAGAAGCTGGGGCCCGCGCCGGTGACCAGCAGCACCCGGACCCCGGGGTCGTCGGCGAGCGGGGCCAGCACGGCGGGCAGCGCCGCCCACATCCCCACGGTCATCGCGTTGCGCTTCTGCGGCCGGTCGATGGTGAGGACGGCGACGGAGCCGTCCCGGGTCACGCGGAGGTGGTCGGTCATTCCTCAGCCCAGGTCGTCGGTGGCGAAGGTGTCGCAGCGGCTGGGGTCACCGGTCTCGTACCCGGTGCGGAACCAGCGCTGCCGCTGGCCGACGACACGGTGCCATCGGGGCCCGGGCACCCGCGACCCGGGTCGGCGGGCAGCCGCGCCGCGGCGCCCCTAGATTCGGGAGCATGCCGCTGGAGGGTGAGTACGAACCGAGTCCGCAGCAGTGGGTGCGCGAGCAGGTCGAGCGCTACGAGGCGACCGGGGGGCGGGAGGCGAACACGCTCCTGGACACCGGGCTGCCGGTGGTCATCTTCAGCACCCGCGGCGCGAAGAGCGGCAAGGTGCGCAAGCAGCCGCTGATGCGCGTGGAGCACGACGGGGTGTACGCGATGGTGGGCTCGCAGGGCGGGGCGCCGACCGATCCCGCGTGGGTCGCCAACCTGCGGGCGCACCCCGACCAGGTCACCGTGCAGGACGGCCCCGAGCCGTGGGACGGCGTCGCCCGGGAGATCTCCGGTGCGGAGCGGGACGAGTGGTGGGAGCGGGCCGTGGCGGCCTACCCGCCCTATGCCGAGTACCAGCAGAAGACCGACCGGCAGATCCCCGTGTTCCTCGTCGAGCGCCGCTGAGGAGCAGCGGGGCGGCGCCCGTCAGGGCCAGGCGTCCGCGAGCCGGGTGACGGCTGCCTGGACGTCGGCGTCCCAGGCGGTGAACGGCTCGGCCTCGACGGTGCGCGCGGTGCCCCGGCCGGTGAGCCGCCAGGTGCCGGCGATCCGGCCGTCGACGACCACGGTCGGGCGGAAGACGCCGTTGCGCCCGGGCACGATGCGCTGGGCGTCGGCCGGGTCCAGGACGGCGCCGCGGTCGGCGTAGCCGAGCACGAACTCGTCGAAGCCGGGCAGCAGCAGCGGTGCCCGGGCGGCCTCCCGGTGCGCCGCGCAGCGGTCGAGGGTGTCCGGGTCGAGGAAGTGCTCGGTCCCGTCCACCTCGATGCGCGCCAGCCGGTCGCGGACCGCGTCGAGCCCGGTGCGGACGTCACGCACCGTCGTCCCCGCCCAGCGGACCAGGTCGTGCACCGTGGCCGGGCCGTGGCCGAGGAAGTACCGCAGCACCAGCTCCGCGAGCGCCTCGTCGCGGGCGGGCCGACGCGGTGCGCGCACCCACTCGTCCAGCAGCACGAACGCCTGCTCGCCGTCCTCGGTCGGCCCCAGGCAGAGAGTGCCGGTCTGGGCGAGGAACCACAGCAGGTGGTAGCCGCGCTGGCCGGTGGTGGGCACGCCGCCCTCGTCCAGCACCCCCAGCAGGGCGCGGCGGGAGAGCCGCCGGCCACCCGAGAGGGCCGCCCGAGCGAGGTCCCGGGCGCGCTCGGCATCGGCATCGGTCAGGCCCAGGGCCGCCCGCCGGCCGGCCAGCCCGGCCAGCGCCCGGGGGCCGAGCAGCTCGAGCAGCCACGGCAGGTCCTCCCCGGGCACCAGGTGCAGCGTGCCGCGCATCGGCCAGGACCGGACGACGGCCCCGCTGTCGAGCGCCCGCAGCACGTCGTCCCGGCTCCGGCTGCGGGTGCGCAGGGCCACCGACGTCACCGCGCCCGGGAAGTCCTGCCCCTGCACCGCCACCAGCCGGCGGACGGCCGCGGCGGCGTCCTCCGCCGGCGGCCCGGCGAGCCGCTGCGCGACCAGCCGCAGCAGGGCCACGTCGTGCGGGGTCGTCATGGGCACACCCTCGCAGAGGGGTACGACGGCTCCCGGGCTCAGCGCCGGCGCTCGACGACCTCGACCGGAGGCGTCGCGGCGTGCCAGGCGCGGGACCGCTCGCTGGCCTGGTCGCCCTCGTCGCCGTGCAGCCGGTCGGTGATGTCGTCGAGGATCGCCTGCCGCCCGTAGAGCACCACGACGTCGCCCGTGCGCAGCCGGAGGTCCTCCCTGGGCGCGCCCATCCACGTGCCGTCGTCCCGCTCGACGCCGAGCACGGCGACCCCTTCCTCGGGCAGGCGGAGCCGGCCCAGCGGCCGGGAGGAGATCCAGTCGTCGTCCTTGACCGGCAGCGAGACGACCCGCCACTGGCCCCGCAGGTGCAGCAGCGCGGCGTAGTCGCGGAGGTCGAGGTCGGCGACCCGCCGCAGCACCCGCTCGATCACCCGCCGCAGCACGCGGTCGACGCGCTCGTTGCGCGAGAGCCACAGCAGCGCGGTCATCGAGCCGACGATGGCGACCGTCCGGCGCACCCCGCCCACGGTGGAGTCCACGCCCGCGTACGTGAGGATCAGCGTGCCCAGCACCGACACGGCGCCGGCGCCGCTGACCAGCATCAGCACCATCACGATCCGCCGGCGCACCGGGTGGGAGACCACGGCCTCGGCCTCCGACGTCGTGAAGCCCGTCCCGGTGAAGGCGGAGCGGGCCTGGAAGCGGGCGTGCTGCAACGACATGCCGGTCATGGTCAGCGCGACCGTGGCGACCCGGGTGACGAGCAGGCCCAGCGTGACGATGACGACCAGGGAGACGACGGCGGCCACGCACCACCTCTACCCCGTCCGGGCGCGGGCAGCGACTCCGGCTGCGAGACTGCCGGCGTGCGGGCGGAGGACTGGGACCGGCGCTACGCCGAGCACGCCCAGTGGCCGGCCGAGCCGAACTCGCTCGTGGCGGAGCTGCTCGGTGACCTACCACCCGGTCCCGCGGTCGACCTCGCCGCCGGGGAGGGGCGGCACGCCCTCTGGCTGGCCGCCCGGGGGTGGGCGGTGACCGCGGTCGACTTCTCCGCCGTCGGCCTCGCCCGCGGCCGGGGAAGCCCCGGCGCCGAGCGGGTCCGCTGGGTCACCGCCGACGTGCTGACCTGGTCGGCGCCGCCGGGATCGCTGGACCTGGTGCTGGTCGCCTACCTCCACCTGCCCGAGGAGGAGATGACCGCGCTGCTCACCCGGGCCGTCGGCTGGCTGCGGCCCGGTGGCCGGCTGCTGCTCCTCGGGCACGACGTGGAGAACCTCACCGCGGGTGTCGGCGGGCCGCAGGAGCCGGCGATCCTGCACAGCATCGACCGCCTCGCGCCCGTCGCGCGCCTCCTCGACCTCGACCGGCTGGAGCAGGTCCGCCGGGCCACCCCGCACGGCACCGCCCTCGACACCCTGCTGTGGGGACGGCGACCGGTTCGGTCTCCCGACGGCCGGTAGCGTCGGCCGGTGTGATGGGGATGGGTGGCGCCGGCGGGCGTGACGCGGAGCGGCGCCGGCGACTGGTCGCCGCGCTGGTGGTCCTGGCGATGCTGCTCGCCGCCGGTGCGACGGTGCTCTCGATCGTGGTGGGCTGACCGCGGGTCCTTGGACCCTGGTGCCGGCCACCGCGGAACGGAACCGTATGGAACCGCCGCGTCCGCTCCGGCCCGGCACCGCCCCGGAACGAAGGACCGCCGATGACCCAGGTCGTCCCGCCGAGCTCCTCCGGCCCCGCCGCCGACGAACCCACCGGTGCGGGAGGGCTGCCCACCGGCGGTGAAGCGTTCCCCCGGGACGCCGGCGCCCTCCCGGGCGACGAGGCCGTCAGCGCGGCGGTCAGCCGGCTCAGCGGGGAGTTCTCCGGCCGGGTCGGGCGACGGGTGGTCGTGCGGATCGTCCGGGACTGCCGCCGCGAGCTCGGCGGGTCACCGGTGGGCGCGCTGCCCGAGCTGGTCGAGCGGCTGGCGCGCTACCGCCTGGACCGGCACATCGGCTGACCGGGAACCCGGTTGCCCGGCGGGGCAGGATGACGGCGTGGGCTACGTCGACGTGACCGGGATCCGGCACACCCTCTCCGACGGGCGGGTGCTGCTGGACGACGTCTCCTTCCGCGTCGGCGAGGGTGCGCGCGCGGCGCTCGTGGGGGAGAACGGTGCGGGGAAGACGACGCTGCTGCGGATCATCGCCGGGGACCTGACGCCGGAGGCGGGCTCGGTCGCCCGCACCGGCGGACTCGGGGTGATGCGCCAGTTCATCGGGGCGGTGCGGGACGGCACGACCGTCCAGCGGTTCCTCGTGGATCTGTCGCCCCCCGCGGTGCGGGCCGCCTGGGACGCGGTGGAGGCCGCCGAGCTGACGCTCATGGAGACCGACGACGAGCGGTCGCAGATGGCCTACGCCGACGCGCTGGCGCAGTGGGGCGATGCCGGCGGCTACGACGCCGAGGTCACCTGGGACACGGTGACCGTCGCGGCGCTGGGTGTGCCCTACGAACGCTGCAAGTACCGCGAACTGGCCTCCCTGTCGGGCGGGGAGCAGAAGCGGCTGGCGCTGGAGGCGCTGCTGCGCGGGCCCGACCAGGTGCTGCTGCTCGACGAGCCGGACAACTACCTCGACGTCCCGGGCAAGCGGTGGCTGGAGCAACGCCTGCTCGAGACCCGCAAGACCGTGCTCTTCGTCAGCCACGACCGGGAGCTGCTGGCCCGCGTCGCCGACCGGGTGGTGACCGTCGAGGGCGGGACGGCCTGGGTGCACGGTGGTGGCTTCGCCTCCTACCCGGAGGCGCGCACCGCCCGCCACGAGCGGCTGGCCGAGGTGCGGCGGCGGTGGGACGAGGAGCACCAGCGCCTGATCGACCTGGTGCGCACGCTCCAGCAGCAGGCCGCCAACTCACCCGACATGGCCAACCGGTACCACGCGATGCAGACCCGGCTGGCGAAGTTCGAGGCGGCCGGGCCGCCGCCGGACCGCCCGCCGGAGCAGAAGGTGGCCATGCGCCTGCGCGGTGGCCGGACCGGGGTGCGCGCGGTCGTCGCCGAGCAGCTGGAGCTGACCGGCCTGATGCAGCCGTTCGACCTCGAGGTCTGGTACGGCGACCGGGTCGGCGTCCTCGGTGCCAACGGTGCGGGCAAGTCGCACTTCCTGCGGCTGCTCGCCGGCCAGGAGGTCGCGCACACCGGGGAGTGGCGGCTCGGGGCGCGCGTCGTCCCCGGCTTCTTCGCCCAGACCCACGCGCACCCGGAGTGGCAGGACCGCACCCCGGTCGACCTGCTCTGGCACGGCGAGCCGGGCCGGCCGGGCGTCGACCGCGGTCGGGCGATGGCCGTGCTGCGGCGCTACGGGCTCACCGACGCCGCCGACCGGCCCTTCCGCACCATGTCGGGCGGTCAGCAGGCGCGCTTCCAGATCCTCGTGCTGGAGCTGTCCGGTGCGACCCTGCTGCTGCTCGACGAGCCGACGGACAACCTCGACGTGCTCTCCGCGGAGGCGCTGGAGGAGGCGCTCGCGGCCTTCGACGGCACGGTGCTCGCCGTCACCCACGACCGCTGGTTCGCCCGCTCCTTCGACCGCTTCCTGGTCTTCGGCGCCGACGGCCGGGTCTACGAGTCCGCCGAGCCGGTCTTCGACGAGACGCGGGTCGCCCGCGCCCGCTGATCAGCCGAAGGCCTTGCCCTCGCCGCGGTAGGTGGGCAGCGCGTCGACGACGGTGTCGCCCGCGACCGCGTGCAGGGCGCCGACGTGCTCGCAGACCTCTCCGGCCTTGGCGTGCCGGAACCACACCCGGTCACCGATGCGCAGACCCGCGGTGCCCGGTCCGCGCAGCGGCGTCTGCACCTCGCCGGACCCCTCGCCGGGCAACCGGCGCAGCCCGGCCGGGAAGGTCGGCACCGGCAGCCGGTCGGCCCCCGGCGGCCCCGAGGCGATCCAGCCGCCACCGGCCACGGTCACCACACCGGGCGCCGGGACGCGCGTCACGGGGACGGCGAAGAAGGCGGCCGGGTGCCCCGTGAATGCGCGGTAGCCGTCGAACAGGGTGGGGGAGTAGAGGCCCGAGCCCGCAGCCACCTCGGTCACGGCCGGTTCGGCGGCGGTCCGCTCCAGGCTCCCGGTGCCGCCGCCGTTGACGAACCGCAGGGGCGCGACCGCGGAGACGGCGGCCACGACCGCGGCGCGCCGGGCGGCGAGCTCCCGGGCGGAGAGCGCCTGCAGCCCGCGTACCGCGAGCCCACGCAGGGGCCGGCCGGCGGGCGCGTCCTGCAGGCCGGCGATCTGCGCCTCGTACGCCATGAGGCCCACCAGCTCGACGCCGCGCCGGGCGAGCACCGCGCGCGCCAGGGCGACGGCGTCCTGGGGGGTGTGCACCGGTGACCGCCGGACGCCCACGTGCACCCGGCCACCGGCGGCGCGCAGCGAGGCGTCGACGTCGAGGCAGACCCGCAGCACCGGCCCTCCTGGCGGGGCCACCGCGGCGATGAGCTCCAGGTGCTCGACGGAGTCGACCATCAGCGTCACCCGGCCGGCCGCCTGCTCGTCCCCGGCGAGCTGCCGGAGCGCGTCGGCGTCGACCGACGGGTAGCCGACGACGACGTCGGTGCTGACCGGCTCCTCGCCACCGGCCAGCCAGAGCGCCTCGCGCAGCGTGTAGGCGAGAACGCCGGAGAAACCCGGCCGGGCCAGCACCCGGCGCAGCACGCCGCGGCAGCGCACGGACTTGCTGGCCACGCGGATCGGCTTGCCGGCGGCGCGGGCGACCAGGTCCGCCGCGTTCGCGTCCAGCGCGGCGAGGTCCAGCACGGCGAACGGCGGGTCGAGCCCCGCGGTGGCGCGGTCGAGGGCCGCGTGCCGTGCGGCGGGTGGGTCCGCGGTCATGACGCCGCAGCGTGCCCCGCGCGGTCGGCCGGGGCAAGAGCCCCGGAGCGGTTGACCGGCCGGTGCCGCACCCGCCAGAGTCCCCGCTCGACGGAGGGAGACCAGGTGAGCGAGCCGCTGGACCGGCCGCACGACCGCACCCGCTGGCGCAACTGGGCGGGCAACCAGCGTGCCCAGGTGACCGCGGTGCACCCGGGCTCCGCGGACGAGGTCGCGCAGCTGCTGACGACGGCGGCCGCCGCCGGCCGACGTGTCCGTCCGATCGGCAGCGGCCACTCCTTCTCCGGCATCGGGCTGCCCGAGGACGTCCAGCTCGTGTGCGACCGGCTGACCGGCGTCCGCGCCGTCACCGCGGACGGCCTGGTCACCGTGGGCGCCGGGACGACGCTGCACCGGCTGGGCGTCGAGCTGCTGCGCCGGGGGTGGGCGCTCACCAACCTCGGCGACATCGACCGGCAGACGGTCGCGGGCGCCCTGGCCACCGGGACGCACGGCACCGGGGCCCGGTTCGGCGGGCTCGCCACGCAGGTCCGCGCGCTCGAGCTCGTGCTGCCCTCCGGCGAGGTGCTCGTCTGCGACGCGCAGCGGAACCCGGAGGTGTTCTCCGCTGCCCGCGTGGGCCTGGGCGCGCTGGGGGTGGTGACGGCGGTGACGCTGCAGGCGGAGCCGGCGTTCGCGCTCCGGGCGGTGGAGGGACCGGGCACCCTCACCGCTGCCCTGGAGGGCTTCGACGAGCTGATGACCGCCACCGACCACGTCGAGTTCTACTGGTTCCCCCACACCGACGCGACACTGGTGAAGCGCAACACCCGCGTCCCGCTGGCCGACGGCCTGGCGCCGCTCCCGCGCTGGCGGGCGGTCTGGGACGACGAGGTGATCGCCAACGCGGCGTTCGCCGGGGTGGTGGCGGCGGGCCGCCGGGTGCCGTCGCTGGTGCCCTCGCTGGCGCGGGTGTCGGCGCGGGCCCTGGGCCCGCGCGCGTGGACCGACCACTCCCACCGCGTCTTCGTCAGCCGGCGGCGGGTGCGCTTCCTGGAGATGGAGTACGCCGTCCCCCGGGCCGACGCACCGGCGGTGCTGGCCGAGCTGCGGCGGGTGCACGAGGCCGGCGACTGGCGCGCGGCCTTCCCCGTCGAGGTGCGGCTGGCCGCGGCCGACGACGTCCCCCTGTCGACGGCGTCCGGCCGCGACACGGCCTACATCGCCGCGCACGTCCCCGCGGGCAGCGAGCCGGGCTGCTGGTTCGCCGCGCTCGAGCGGATCGCCGGTGAGGTGGGCGGCCGGCCGCACTGGGGCAAGCTGCACGGCCTGGACGCGGCCACGCTGAGCCGGCGCTACCCCCGGTTCGCCGAGTTCGTCGCGGTGCGCGACCGGGTGGACCCGGCGGGCGTGCTGTCGAACGGGTACCTGGACCGGGTGCTGGGGCCGGTGGCTCGCGGCTGAGGCGCACCACCGGCCACCGGTCAGTCGGCCGGGTCGGGGTCGCCGGTGCCGCCGATCCGGTCGAGCTCGGCGAGCTCCTCCGGGCCGAGCACCCGGGCGGCCGCCTGCAGGTTCTCCTCGAGGTGGGCCACCGACGAGGTGCCGGGGATGAGCAGCAGGTTGGGGGAGCGGGCGAGCAGCCAGGCGAGCGCCACCTGCATGGGCGTCGTCTCCAGCCTGCGGGCGACCGTCTCGAGGGCTGCGGACTGCAGCGGGCTGAATCCGCCCAGGGGGAAGAAGGGCGTGTAGGCGATGCCCTCGCGGGCGAGGGCATCGATCAGCGGGTCGTCGGCGCGGTGCACCAGGTTGTAGTGGTTCTGCACGCACACGACGGGGGCGATGGCCCGGGCCTCGGCGAACATCTGCGGCGTCACGTTGCTCACGCCGAGGTGCCGGATCAGGCCCTCCTGCTGCATGGCCGCCAGCGCCTCGAAGGGCTCGGCGAGTGAGCGCTGCACCGGCTCGGCGAAGCCGGGCATGCGGAGGTTCACCACGTCGAGCGCCTCGACGCCGAGGTGGTCGATGTTCTCCTGCACCGCCCGGCGGAGGTCGTCGGGGTCCAGGGCCTCCGGCCAGCCGCCGTCGGCGTCGCGGCGGGCGCCGACCTTGGTGACGATGACCAGCTCGTCGGGGTAGGGGTGCAGCGCGTCGCGGATGAGCTCGTTGACGACGGTGGGGCCGTAGTAGTCGCTCGTGTCGATGTGGTCGACGCCGAGCTCGACGGCGCGCCGCAGGACGGCGATGGCGGCGTCCCGGTCGGCCGGTGGGCCCATGACGTGGGGGCCGGTCAGCTGCATGGCGCCGTAGCCGAGGCGGCGCACCTCCCGGTCGCCGAGGCGGTAGGTGCCGGACTGCTCTGCGGTGCCGATGGTCATGCGGGCTCCCTACCCGTCGCGGCGGGGGTATGTGCGCCGCTCACGTCGCGACGGCCGGTTCGGCGGCCTCCGCGCCGACGGGCGTCGCGGGGAGCACCGTGGCCGGGTGGCGCCGGGCGTCGGCGCGGATGGCCAGCGCGATCCCCGCGCCGACCAGGGCCAGCCCTGCCCCCACCCACATCGGCGCGGTGAGCCCGAGCCCCTGCGCGATGACGAGCGCGCCGAGGGCGGCGCCGATCGCATTGGCGATGTTGAACGCGCCCTGGTTGGCCGCCGACACCAGGCTGCCACCGGGCACCTGCGCGGCGTCGATGACGGCGTTCTGGACGACCGGCCCCAGTGCGAAGGACAGGGTCCCGAACAGCACCAGCAGCGCGACGGCGGCCACGGTGGACCGGGCGAGGAAGGAGAACGCGACCAGGATGCCGGCCATCGCCACCAGCCCGACCGCGACGAAGGAGAAGCCGTAGCGGTCGCCCAGCCGTCCGCCGGCGAGCGTGCCGACCGTCGTCCCGACGCCGAAGAGCGCGAGAACCGGCGTCACCCACTGCGTCGGGATGCCGCCGAGCTCGGTGAGGATCGGGCTGACGTAGCTGTAGACGGCGAACAGCGCCGAGAAGCCGATCATGGTGAGCGCGAGGACGAGCCAGACCTGTCGACGCCGGAACGCGTGCAGCTCCGCGCGCAGATCGGTGGGCTCGCCGGCGTCGGCGGGCATCCACGCCAGCAGGCCGGCGATCGTCGCGACGCCGATCAGCGCGATCGCCGCCAGGACGATCCGCCAGCCGGCGTGCTGGGCGACGAACGTGCCCAGGGGGACGCCGACCACGTTGGCCAGCGTGAGGCCGGTGATCATCAGCGAGATGGCCCGGGTGGCGCGGTCGGGCGGGACCAGCCGGCGGGCGGCGACCGCCCCGACCCCGAAGAAGGAGCCGTGCGCCAGCGCGGTGAACACCCGGGCGGCGACGAGCAGTCCGTAGCTCGGTGCCACCGCGGACAGGGTGTTGCCGACCACGAACACGACCATCAGCGCGACGAGGGTCTGCCGCGGGGTGAACCGCAGCCCGAGCGCGGTGAGCGTCGGTGCGCCGACGACGACGCCGATCGCGTAGGCCGAGATGAGCAGGCCGACCGCGGACACCGAGACGTCGAGGCCGGCGGCGATCTCGGGCAGCATGCCCATCACGACGAACTCGGTGGTGCCGATGCCGAAGGCGCCGATGGCGAGGGCGAGCAGTCCACGAGGCACGCGAAGAACTCCGGGGGACACGGTGGGGAGCCGGCGGGCCGGGTGATCCCGGGCTGCCGATCAGCGGGGTGCTTGCGTGGTGCAGCGCGGGACCGCTGAGGTTGATGCCGGACCGGGGCGGTGGGACTGCTCACAGCGGGCGGGCGCGAGTGCGCCCGCCCGACTGCGGTCAGGGCTGGAGCAGCACCTTCACGGCGCCGTCCTTCTTCTGCCGGAAGTTCGCGTAGGCCTCCGGCGCCTGCTCGAGCGGCACCCGGTGGGTGGCGAACTCGTCCACGCCCAGCGGGTCGCCCTCCAGGAGCAGCGGCAGGATGTCGGGCACCCAGCGCCACACGTTGGCCTGCCCCATGCGCAGCTGGATCTGCTTGTCGAACATGCGCATGAGCGGGAGCGGGTCGGTGGCGCCGCCGTAGACACCCGACAGCGAGATGGTGCCGCCACGGCGGACCGCCTCGATCGCGGTGTTCAGGGCCGCCAGCCGGTCGATGCCGGCCACGGTCATGACCTTCTCCATGATCGCGTCGGGGACCAGGGCGCTGGCCTTCTGCGCCATCGTCGCCAGCGGCGAGCCGTGCGCCTCCATGCCGACGGCGTCGATCACCGAGTCCGGTCCGCGGCCGTCGGTCAGGTCGCGGACGCGGGCGACGACCTCGGCCTGCTCCGTGGAGTCGATGACGGTGATGCCGTTGCGCCGGGCCCGGGCCAGGCGCTCGGGCACGACGTCGGAGGCGATGACCTGTCCCGCGCCGAGGTGCTTGGCGATGCGCGTGGCCATGTCGCCGATCGGGCCGAGGCCCAGCACCAGCACGCTGCCGCCCTGTGGGATGCCGGCGTACTGCACGGCCTGCCAGGCGGTGGGCAGGACGTCGGAGAGGTAGACGAACCGGTCGTCCAGCGGGGCATCGGGCACCTTGATCGGCAGCGTGTTGCCGAAGGGCACCCGCAGGTACTCGGCCTGCCCGCCGGGGACCTGCCCGTAGAGCTTGGTGTAGCCGAACAGGGAGGCACCCATGCCCTGCTCGCGGTTCTGCGTGGTCTCGCACTGGGAGTGGAGGCCTTCGGAGCACATCCAGCAGGTGCCGCACGAGATGTTGAACGGCACCACGACGCGGTCGCCGGGCTTCACCGCGGTCACCTCGCGTCCGACCTCGCGGACGACCCCCATGGGCTCGTGGCCCATCACGTCACCCACCGACATGAACGGCGCCATGACCTCGATGAGGTGCAGATCGGACCCGCAGATACCGCTGGAGGTGATCTCGACGATGACGTCGGTCTGCTCCTGGATCGTGGGGTCGGGGACGGTCTCCACCCGGACGTCTCCTCGGCCGTGCCAGGTCACTGCGCGCATACGACTTCTCCCTCGATCGGGCTGCGGAAAACGGGCTCCTGCCCGTACGTGAGCCGGATCGCGCCACTCTCAACCATCCACGGCGCGCCCCTTACGTTCCGTAAAGACGCCCTCACGCAACGACGAGAATGCGCGCCGCATCGCGGTGATCCGGTTCACAGAACTGCAGGTCAGTACCCCGGTCGTCAGATCACGAACCCATCACGCCGTGTTTACATGGGCCCCGCTCCTCTCCCCGGGAGTCGCTGTGCAATGTCCGCCGACGGAAGTCAGGTGCATGAGTTCGCTCCACCACGACCGCCTCCCCGAGGGGGGTGCGGTGCCGGCCGGAACGGTCGACGCCACGCTCGCCCCGGCCCGCTCCACCAGCGGGACGATCGAGGAGAAGGCCGCGTCCACGGTTCCGCCGCAGCGCCAGGGGAAGGCGCGCAAGGCGGGGGCCGGCTGGACGACCGATCCCACCGCCCGCCGGCGGGCCAGAGCCGCCACCGTCAAGGTCGCCGGCGCAACCGCGGCCACCGCCGCAGCGGCGACCCGGAAGGCGACCACGGCGGCGCGCGCTGCTGCCGCCGCCCGCAAGACCGCGAAGGCGCGCGGCCCGGAGACCCCGGCCCCGGGTGCGTCCGGGCCGCAGGCGGGAACGGTCGACCGGGCCTCGACGCTGGTCGCGGACGGGTCCACCACGGCGGAGGCCCAGGGCGTGCAGGCGATCGCCGCGACGGCGGCCGCCGAGACGCCGGTGCGGCGCCGCCCGACCCCCTACAAGCGGTCCGCCGTCGACCTCGCGGCACTGGCGCCGGTCACCGACGTCGCCGCGCTCACCGACGCCCCGGTGGTCGCACCCGACGCCGTCGTCGTCGTGAAGGACGCCCCGGCGCAGCCGGAGCGGTCCGCCCTGGCACCGGTGCCCGCGGAGCCGGTCGTCCGGGTCGTCGGCACCCCGGGTGCCGACGCGGCCGAGGTCCTCGCGGCCGTCGCCACCGGCGGGCGTCGCTGGCTGGACCGCCGCCCGCCCGCGGTGCGGCGCCGCCCGGCGCTCTACCTCGCCGCGGTCCTCGTCGGCGCCCTCGGCCTCAGTGGCGCCTCGGTCGCCGGCCCGACGGAGGTCGCGACGGAGACGGTCAGCCAGTCGGTGAGCGTGGCCGAGCAGCTGGGCATCGACGGTTCCGCCGCGGCGCCGCGCGTCGACGAGGACGACACCTCCCGGCTGCGCGAGGTGGTCGCCAGCCGCAGCGCCCGCGAGACCGAGCGCACCGCCGCCGCGAACGCCCAGGCGGAGGCCGACCGGATCGCCCAGGAGGAGGCCGACCGCGCCGCCGCCGAGGCCGCCCGCCCCGCGGCGGTGCTCCCGGTCGAGGGTGGCCGGTTGACCAGCGGGTTCGGCGCGCGCTGGGGCACGCTGCACGCGGGCATCGACCTGGCCGCACCCATGCGCACGCCCGAGTACGCCGTGATGGACGGCGTCGTGCTCGAGGCCGGCCCGGCCGGCGGCTACGGGCTGGTGGTGTACATCCAGCACGGCAACGGTGACGTCACCGTCTACGGCCACATGGACGAGATCCTGGTGACCCCCGGCCAGGTGGTCCGCGCCGGCGACACCATCGCGCTGCTCGGCAACCGCGGTCAGTCCACCGGCCCGCACCTGCACTTCGAGGTGCACGTCGGCGGCATCGGCGGCGAGCCGATCGACCCGCTGCCCTGGCTCCGGGAGCGCGGCGTCCAGATCTGACCCGCGTCACTCCCGACGACGCCCCCTGCCGGAACTCCCGGCGGGGGGCGTCGTCGCGTGGGGAGGATCTCCGTGCTCCCCTCGGGGGAGCGCGGCGCGCGGTGGGACAGTGGGGTCGCACGACCGGCCGGCAGGAGGAGATCGCGGTGGAGCACGGGCACCACTCGGGCATGTGGGTCCCGGAGGACCCGCCGACCTGGGGGCGGATGTTCCTCCCGCACCTGGACGCCTGGTCGGTGCTCCCGGTGCTCAGCGTCATCGGGCTGGTCGTCTACCTGGCCGCTGTCGTCCGCCTGCGCCGGTCCGGGGTCAGCTGGCCGTGGTGGCGGACCCTCGCCTGGATCGCCGGCACCGCGTCGCTGTTCGCCGTCACCGGCACCTGGCTCAACGGCTACAGCATGGTGATCTTCAGCGTCCACATGACCCAGCACATGGTGCTGTCGCTCATCACGCCGCTGCTCCTGCTGCTCGCCGCCCCCGTGACGCTGGCGCTGCGCACCCTCCCGCGCGGCCGCGGGCCGGCCGGCGCCCCGCGGGCACTGCTCCTGGAGGCGCTGCACAGCCGGTTCGCCCGCGTCGTGGCCCACCCGCTGTTCAGCGTGCCGCTGTTCATCGCCAGCCTCTACGGCGTCTACTTCACCCCGCTGTTCGACTGGCTGATGTCGAGCCCGGTGGGCCACCAGTTCATGCTCGCCCACTTCGTCGTCACGGGGCTGCTCTTCTTCGGCCCGATCGTCGCGCAGGACCCGTGGCCGCGGACGCTCAGCCACCCGGGGCGGATGCTCGAGCTGTTCCTGCCCGTGCCGTTCCACGCCTTCTTCGGCGTGGCGATCATGATGGCCGGCTCGCTCGTCGTCGACACGTTCGCCGACCCGCCGGCGGGGTGGGGCGTGGACCCGCTCACCGACCAGGCGGTGGCCGGCGGCATCGTCTGGGCCTTCGGGGAGCTGCCCACCGTCCTGGTGCTCGCCGTCGTCTTCTTCTCCTGGGCCCGCTCGGACGACCGCCGGGCCCGCACGCTCGACCGCGCGGCCGACCGTGACGGCGACGCGGAGCTCGCGGCGTACAACGCCCGGCTCAAGGCGCTCGCCGAGCACCGGGCCTGACCGGTCCCCGGCGCGCAGCGGCCCGCGCCCGGAGGGGCGCGGGCCGCTGCGAGGGGCCGGGACGAGTTCCTTCTCAGCCGACGTGGACGACGGCATCGCCCTCGGCCGGCAGGTCCTCCTTGGTCGCCTTGATGAGCAACGCCGAGACGACGGCGCCCAGCAGCAGCAGCCCGGCGGCCCACGCGAAGGCCGTGGTGTAGCCCTCCACCTGCGCCGAGAGGCCCACCGACGGGTCTCGCGGGTCCGCACCCGAGGCGAGCACGTCGGCGGTGTAGGTGCTGATGGCGGCCACGGACAGCGAGGCGAGCACGGCGGTGCCGATGGAGGCGCCCACCTGCTGCGTGGCGTTCAGCATCGCGCTGGCCGCCCCGGCGTCGTGGACGCCGGCGCCCACCAGCGCCAGGTTCGACAGCGGCACGAACGTGAAGCCCAGGCCGAGCCCGAGCAGCAGCTGGCCGGGGAACGGCAGCTGCCAGAACCCGGTGTCCAGACCGACGAAGGACAGGGTGGCGAGACCGCCTGCGGCGAGCACGCCACCGAGGACCATGAGCGGCTTCGGCCCCACCCGGGGGACCAGCACGCTGGCCAGCCCCGCCGAGATGAAGACGCCGAGGGTGGTCGGCAGCGACGCCAGGCCCGCCATGACCGGCTCGTACCCGAGCACCTGCTGGAAGTAGAGGCTCAGGAAGAAGAACGCCCCCAGCAGCCCGGCTCCCACGAGCGTCGAGGTCAGGTAGGCGCCGCCCCGGTTGCGGTCGAGCACGATGCGCATCGGCAGCAGCGGGTTGCGCGTCCGCAGCTCCAGCAGGACGAACAGGGCGATCAGCACCAGGCCGCCGGCGATGAACAGCCACGCGAGACCGTCGGTCCAGCCGCTCTCCGGCGTCACCAGCGTCGGGATGCCCTGCGCCGCAGCCTCGGCGTTGGCGGCGGCAGCCTGGGCCGCGAAGGCCTGCGAGGCCTCGGCCACGCGGGTGAAGCCGTAGACGATCGACGCCAGGCCGAGGGTGACCAGGACGGCGCCGGGGATGTCGTAGCTGGTGTCGCCGGGAGCCTTGCTCTCCGGGACGATCGGGATGGCCAGCACGATGGCGAGGATCGCCACCGGCAGGTTCACCCAGAAGCACCAGCGCCAGTCGGCGTACTCGGTGAGGACACCGCCGAGCAGCAGGCCGATGGCCGAGCCGCCGCCGGCGATCGCGCCGTAGACGCCGAAGGCCTTGGCGCGCTCCTTCGGGTCGGTGAACAGGACGGTGAGCAGCGCGAGGGACGCCGGGGCCAGCAGTGCGCCGAAGACGCCCTGCAGGGCGCGGGCGCCGAAGAGCATCGTCTCGTTCTGCGCGACGCCGCCGAGCGCCGAGGCGACGGCGAAGCCCGCCGCGCCCACCAGGTAGGTGCGCTTGCGGCCCCAGAAGTCGGCGATGCGGCCGCCGAGCAGGAGGAAGCCGCCGAAGGTCAGGGTGTAGGCGGTCACGATCCACTGCTGGCTGGCCGCGCTGATGCCCAGGTCGGCGGTGACCGCGGGCAGCGCGATGTTGACGATCGTGGCGTCGAGGATGACCAGCAGGACGGTCATGGCGATGACGCCGAGCGCCAGCCACCGCTTCTCGTAGGGCTCATCGGCGGAGGTCGTCGCGCCGGTCGCGGCAGGGGAGGGCAGGGGTTCGGTCACGGGAAGTCCTCGGGTCGTGCGGAACGGGCCGGATCGCCGGCCGGGAGAGAAGGTAGCGGCCTGCAACGATGTCGTCGTGCCTGTTTCGCTGGTGTTCACCGCAGATACGCACGTCCCCAAGCGCGCGCGTGAGCTACCTCTCGGCCTGTGGTCGGCGATCGACTCCGCCGACGTGGTGGTGCACGCCGGTGACTGGGTGGACGTCGCCCTCCTCGACGAGCTGGAACGGCGGGCGCACCGCTTGGTCGCCGTCCACGGCAACAACGACCACGGGGCGCTGCGCGAGCGGCTGCCGGAGGTCGCCCGCGCCGAGATCGAGGGCATCCGGTTCGCCGTCGTGCACGAGACGGGGCAGGCCACCGGGCGCGAGGCGCGGTGCGCGGCGCGCTTCCCCGACGTCGACGTCCTGGTGTTCGGGCACAGCCACATCCCCTGGGACACCACGGCGCCCACCGGGCTGCGGCTGGTGAACCCGGGGTCGCCCACGGACCGGCGTCGCCAGCCGCACGGGACGTTCGTCACCGCGGTGGCCGACGCCGGGCGGCTGCGGGACGTGACCTTCCACGCGGTGCCCCCGCGGCGGTGAGCGCCGCACCGCTCGACCCCCGCGCGGTCGCCCTGCTCGCCTGCCCCGTGTGCGCCGCGCCGTTCACCGCGGAGCCGGACGGCTCGGGGCTCCGCTGCGCCGAGGGACACCGTGTCGACCGCGCGCGGCAGGGGCACCTCACGCTGCTGCCCCCGGGGCGCCGCCCGCCGACCGGCGACTCCGCCGAGATGGTCGCCGACCGGGTGACCTTCCTCTCCGCCGGCCACTACGACGGCGTGACCGCGGCCCTGGCCGCGGCCGTCCGCCGGCCGGGGGAGCCCGCGAGGCTGCTCGACCTGGGTGGCGGCACCGGCCACCACCTGGCCCGGTTGCTCGACGTCCTCCCGGACGCCACCGGCGTGGTGCTCGACGCCTCGCGCTACGCCGCCCGACGGGCGGCGAAGGCCCACCCGCGCGCGGTCGCCGTGGTCGGGGACACCTGGGCCCGGCTGCCGGTGCGCGACGCGGCGGTGGACCGGGTGCTGGTCGTCTTCGCCCCGCGCAACGGGCCCGAGATCGCCCGGGTGCTGTGCGCGGAGGGGCGGCTGGTCGTGGTGACGCCCGGCCGCGACCACCTCGCCGAGCTCGTCGGGCCGCTGGGCCTGCTCCGGGTCGACCCCGCAAAGGCCGAGCGGCTCAGCGCGACGCTGGAGCCGCACCTGGCGCGCGAGGACGCGCACCGCCACCGCCAGACCCTGGTGCTGGACCATCCCGCGGTGGCGACGCTGGTGGGCATGGGGCCGCACGCCCGGCACCTCACGGCCGCCGCTCTCGCGGCCTCGCTGGCGCGCTTGCCGGCCGCCGTGCCGGTCACGATCTCGGTCGACGTCGCCACCTACCGGCGGCCCGGATGATCCTCGCGGCGCGCCCTGCCCGCCCGACCTGAGGCGCCGTATCGCACGGTCTAAGCTGCCAGCCGTGACGATTGCACCGGCGCCCATCGTGAGCCGGCCCAGCCCGGCTCACGTGGTCGAAAAGGGCTCGCGGCTCTCGAACCTGCTGCGGACCACCGACCACAAGACCATCGGCCTGATGTACATGGCCACCTCGTTCACGTTCTTCGTGCTGGGTGGCCTGATGGCGCTGCTGATGCGTGGTGAGCTGGGGCGGCCGGGGCTGCAGTTCCTGTCCCCCGAGCAGTACAACCAGCTGGTCACGATGCACGGCACGATCATGCTGCTGATGTTCGCGACGCCGCTGTTCTTCGCGTTCGCGAACCTGATCATGCCGCTGCAGATCGGTGCGCCGGACGTCGCGTTCCCGCGCATGAACGCCTTCTCCTACTGGCTGTTCCTGTTCGGCAGCCTGATCGTGGTGGGGGGCTTCCTCACCCCCGGTGGGGCGGCGGACTTCGGCTGGTACGCCTACGCACCGCTGTCGAACGTCGTGAACTCCCCGGGCGCGGGCGCGAACATGTGGTTCGCCGGCCTGGCGGTCAGCGGCCTGGGCACGATCCTCGGTGGCGTCAACTTCATCGCCACGATCGTCTGCCTGCGGGCCCCGGGCATGACGCTGTTCCGGATGCCGATCTTCACCTGGAACACGCTGGTCACCAGCCTGCTCATCCTGCTGGCGTTCCCGATCCTCACCGCCGCGATCATGGGCATGCTGGCCGACCGCAACCTCGGTGCGCTGATCTACTCGGACGAGAACGGTGGCCCGATGCTGTGGCAGCACCTGTTCTGGTTCTTCG
Source organism: Blastococcus sp. SYSU DS0828 (assembly GCF_054050975.1). NCBI lineage: Bacteria > Bacillati > Actinomycetota > Actinomycetes > Geodermatophilales > Geodermatophilaceae > Blastococcus > Blastococcus sp. SYSU DS0828. Next base: position 190,306 of record NZ_JBJHAK010000003.1, read on the forward strand.
GCCACCCCGAGGTCTACATCATCGCGCTGCCGTTCTTCGGCATCGTCACCGAGGTCATCCCGGTGTTCGCCCGCAAGCCGTTGTTCGGCTACAAGGGCATGGTCTTCGCGACCATCGCGATCGGCGCGCTGTCGCTGGCGGTGTGGGCGCACCACATGTACGCGACCGGTGCGGTGCTCCTGCCGTTCTTCGCGTTCCTGACTTACCTCATCGCCGTGCCGACCGGCATCAAGTTCTTCAACTGGATCGGCACCATGTGGCGGGGTCAGATGACCTTCGAGACGCCGATGCTGTTCTCGATCGGCTTCATGATCACCTTCCTCCTCGGTGGTCTGACCGGTGTGCTGCTGGCCAGCCCGCCGCTGGACTGGCACGTCAACGACAGCTACTTCGTCGTCGCCCACTTCCACTACGTGGTCTTCGGCACCGTGGTGTTCGCGGCCTACGCCGGCATCTACTTCTGGTTCCCGAAGATGTGCGGCCGGATGATGGACGAGCGGCTGGGCAAGCTGCAGTTCTGGCTGACCTTCATCGGCTTCCACGCCACGTTCCTGGTGCAGCACTGGCTGGGCAACGAGGGCATGCCGCGCCGGTACGTGGACTACCTGGAGACCGACGCGTTCACCGTGCTCAACACGGTCTCGACGATCGGCTCCTTCATCCTCGGCGCCTCGGTGCTCCCGTTCATCTACAACGTGGTCAAGTCCTGGAAGTACGGCGAGCTCGCGCTGCGCGACGACCCGTGGGGCCATGGCAACAGCCTGGAGTGGGCCACCTCCTCCCCGCCGCCGCGGCACAACTTCGTCGAGATCCCCCGGATCCGCTCGGAGCGGCCCGCGTTCGAGGCCCACTACCCGCACCTCGTCGAGCGGCTGCAGGCCGAGGCCCACGTCGGCAAGCGGCACGAGCCCTACGCCGGTGTCAGCGAGCTGGGTGGTACCGGCGGTGCGCGCCAGGGCCCGAAGGACCCCGACCCGACCTGACGAAGGACCACCCTTCCCCCCGCGCCTCGCAGGCTCGGCGCGGGTCCCTGAAGGGTGGCCGTTCCAGAACGTCACGGACGCCCCGCCGGCCACTGGCCGGCGGGGCGTCCGTCGTCCACGGGTGGAAGACCCGGGCGGCGGGCCGCCCCGCATCGCGGCGACCGGCGGGTCAGGGGTCCGGGCGGTCCCCGGGCGGACGTGCGGCACGATGACCGCGTGCCGCTCGACCCGACGCCCCGCCAGCTGCCCGAGCCCGACCCCACCGCGGCGCGGGCGCTGCTCACGGTCACCGGGGCGGACCGGCCGGGGGTGACCGCCCACCTCTTCGCCGCACTGGCCTCGGACGGGGACGGGCGCCCGGAGGTGGAGGTCCTCGACGTCGAGCAGGTCGTCGTGCACGGCCACCTGGTGCTCGGCGTCGTGGTCGGTGCCCTCGCCGGCGATCGGCGACCGGCGGTGGGCGAGGCGGAGCTGCTCGGCCACCTCCGGCGGGTGGCGGGTGAGGTCGAGACCGCCGTGGGCGTGCACGTGGCGGTGGAGTCGGCCAGCGGGCCCGACGCGCCCCTCGTGCAGGGGCGCCCGCACCACGTCATCGTGCTCGGGCGGCCGGTGCCACCCGAGGCCGTGGCCGGCGCCGCGCGGGCCGTCGCGGGCATCGGCGGGAACATCGACGCGATCCGCCGGCTCTCCGACCACCCGGTCACCAGCTTCGAGCTCACCGTCTCCGGGGCGGAGGCCACGGCGCTGCGCACCGCGCTCGCCTCGGTGGCGGCGTCGACAGGTGCCGACATCGCCGTCGAGCAGGTCGGGATCGCCCGGCGCAGCAAGCGGCTGATCGTGCTGGACGTCGACTCGACCCTGGTGCGCGGCGAGGTGATCGACGAGCTGGCGGCGCGCGCCGGGCGGGCGGCGGAGGTCGCCCGCATCACCGCCGCGGCCATGAACGGCGAGCTGGACTTCGCCGAGTCGCTGCGGGCGCGGGTCGCCGTGCTGGCCGGCCTGCCCGAGGAGGTGCTCGACGAGGTGCGCGAGCACCTGGTGCTCACACCCGGCGCGCGCACCCTCATCCGCACGCTCCAGCGTCTCGGCTTCCGCTGCGGCATCGTCAGCGGCGGGTTCACGCAGATCACCGACCCGTTGGCGGAGAGCCTCGGGCTCGACTTCGCCGCCGCCAACACCCTGGAGGTCCGCGACGGCCGCCTCACCGGTGGGCTGGTCGGGGACATCGTCGACCGGCCGGGGAAGGCCCGGGCCCTGATGCGCTTCGCCGAGGAGTACGGCATCCCGCTGGACCAGACGGTCGCGGTCGGCGACGGCGCGAACGACCTGGACATGCTCAACACCGCGGGCCTGGGCATCGCCTTCAACGCGAAGCCCTTCGTGCGCGAGCAGGCGCACACGGCGCTCAACCAGCCCTACCTCGACGCGGTGCTGCAGGTGCTCGGCTTCACCCGCGACGAGGTCCTCGACGCGGCGCCTTGATGATCAGGTGACCTGATCGTCAGGGGTCCTGGCTCAGCGTCGGTCGTGAGCCAGGACCCCATACGGTGAGCCAGGACGCGGTACGGCGAGCCAGGACGCCGTACTGCGGGACGACGCGGGCGTCAGCCCGGCCGAGCGTCGAGGCGCCCGGCATCATGACCCGGTGGACGAGCAGCTTCCCGTCGGGTCCCTGGTGCGCATCCGGGAACCGGAGGACGCGCCGGATCAGCCGATCGGCACTGTGGTCATCTCCCGGGACGCGATGGGGCAGGTGCACGTCCGGCGCGACGGGGTGGGCGTGGAGGTCTACGCGCCCGACGAGGTGGTCGCGGTCAGCACGGACGGTGAAGGCGCCTGACCTCGCTCACGCGCTGGGTCCGAGCTCTCCGGCCAGCTCGACGCCGGCCGTGCGCAGCTGGTCCAGCGCAGCGTCGGTCGTCGCCTCGGAGACGCCGGCGGTGAGCGGCAGCAGCACGCGGGTGGCGAACCCGGCCGCCACGGCGTCGAGCGCGGTGGCGCGGACGCAGTGGTCGGTGGCGATGCCGACGACGTCGACGGCGTCGACCCCTCGCTCGCGGAGCCAGTCGGCCATCCCGACGCCGTCGGCCGCGCCCTCGAAGCCGGAGTAGGCGGCGGCGTACTCGCCCTTGTCGAAGACCGCTTCGAGCGGCTGGCGGTCCAGCGCCGGGTGCAGCTCGACACCGTCGGTGCCGACCACGCAGTGCGGCGGCCAGCTCTCGAGGAAGTCCGGGTGCTCGGCGAAGTGGTCGCCGGGGTCGATGTGGTGGTCGCGGGTGGCGACGACGTGGGCGTACCCGGCGCCCGCCGTCCGCAGGTGCTCGGTGACGCCGGCCGCCACGGCGGCGCCACCGGCGACCGCGAGGCTGCCGCCCTCGCAGAAGTCGTTCTGCACGTCGACCACGATCAGCGCGCGGGTCATGGGCTGCTCCTCCCGGGTCAAGCGGGAACTGTCTCCAGGACCGGTTCCCCGCGTGAGAGCGCCCATGCCTCGGCGGGCAGCGCCTCCCGCACGCGCGCGTGGTGCTCGCGGGCGAGCCGCAGCGCCTCGGCGGGGGAGACGTCGGCGCAGAGCGCGCCGCCACGCACCAGCGGGACCACGAGGTCGCGGTCGCCGTCGCGCGGCCCGACCGGTGTGCTGCTGACCACCTCGGCGACCGCGGTGCCGTCGGCGTCGTGCCGCCGGACGGCGTGCTTGCGCCCGCCGACCGAGTTCTTGCCCTCCGACCGCTTCGCGACCGGGATGCCGTCGCGCTCGACGAGCTTGTAAACCATGCCGGCCGTCGGCGCCCCCGAGCCGGTCACCAGCGAGGTCCCGACCCCGTAGCCGTCGACGGGTGCGGCCATCAGCCCCGCGATCGCGTACTCGTCGAGATCGCTGGTGACGATCACCCGGGTGCGGGTCGCGCCGAGCTCGTCGAGCAGCTGGCGGGCGCGGGTGGCGAGCGTGGGCAGGTCGCCGGAGTCCAGCCGGATGGCGCCCAGCTCCGGGCCGGCCACCTCGATCGCCGTCCGGATGCCCTGCTCGACGTCGTAGGTGTCGACGAGCAGCGTCGTGCCCACCCCCAGCGTCTCCACCTGGGCACGGAAGGCCGCCCGCTCGTCGTCGTGCAGCAGCGTGAACGCGTGGGCGCTGGTGCCGGTCGTGGGGACGCCGTAGCGCCGGCCGGCCTCCAGGTTCGAGCTGGACGCGAAGCCGACCAGGTGGGCCGCGCGCGCCGCGGCCACCGCGGCTCGCTCGTGGGTACGGCGCGAGCCCATCTCGATGCAGGGTCGCTCGCACGCCGCCGCCACCATGCGGGCGGCCGCCGAGGCGATCGCCGAGTCGTGGTTGAGGATGGACAGCGCCAGGGTCTCCAGCAGGACGCCTTCGCCGAAGGGTGCGCGCACGGTGAGCACCGGCGACCCGGGGAAGAACAGTTCGCCCTCCGCGTAGCCGTCGATGTCCCCGCGGAACCGGAAGTCGGCCAGCCAGTCCAGCAGCCGCTGGTCGGTCAGCCCCTGGGCACGCAGGGTCGCGAGCTCCTCGTCGCCGAACCGGAAACCGGGCAGCGCCTCGAGCAGCCGGCCGGTGCCCGCGAGCACCCCGTAGCGACGGCCGTGGGGCAGCCGGCGGGCGAACACCTCGAACACGCAGTCCCGCTCGGCGGTGCCGTCGGCGAGCGCCGCGGCCAGCATCGTCAGCTCGTAGCGGTCGGTGAGCAGCGCGGGGGCCGTCGGCATGGCTCCGCAGCGTAGGCGGCGCCGGGTCCGCGGGGCCGGGCGACGTCCTAAGCTGGATGCGTGGCCGCACCGCTCGCCCCGACTCGGACGCCCGAGACGACCGACGAGGAACGCGGCGACCTCGACCGGCCGTGGGTCACCATCGTCTGGAACGACCCGGTGAACCTGATGACCTACGTGACCTTCGTGCTGCAGGAGCTCTTCGGCTACGACGAGCCGACGGCGACCTCGCTGATGCTGCAGGTGCACCACGAGGGGAAGGCGATCGTCAGCTCCGGCCCGCGCGAGCGGATGGAGCACGACACCAGCCGGCTGCACGCCTACGGGCTGTGGGCCAGCTACCAGAGGGACTCGTGAAGCCGTTCCGTGCCCGGGGCGGGTGGCTGGTCGCCCGGCTCGACCGGGCCGAGGCCGGCATCGTCGGGCTGCTGCTCGACCAGCTCGAGCAGCTCCTGGCCGCCGATCGGGCCGACAGCAGCGGCGATCCGGTGATGGCCCGGCTGTTCCCCGCCGGGCACCGCACCGACCCCGCGCTGGCCGAGGACTACCGGGGGCTCACCGAGCAGGCGCTGCGCGGCGGCAAGGCCGACGACCTGGCCACCGTGCGCGCCACCCTACCGGCCGACGGGGGAGAGGTGCGCCTGGACGCCGACCAGGCCGGTGCCTGGCTGCGCACGAGCAACGACCTCCGGCTGGCGCTCGGCACCCGGATCGACGTCGGTGAGGACACCGAGCCGCCGGACGAGATCGTGGACGAGGCCGACCACCAGCTCGCCGTCTACTACTGGCTCACCGCGCTGCAGGGGTCGCTCGTGGACGCGCTCGTCGCCGATCGCGCCGGCCGAAGGTGAGCAGCACCAGGGCGGCGAGCAGCAGGTCGAGCACGAAGAGCACGTAGACCATGCGGTGCAGCTCGACGTCGGCGAGCATCGCGCCGATCGTGGACACCAGTACCAGGGCCGAGGCGGCGAGCAGCAGCAGCAGGAGCACGGCGCGCACGACGACGATCACCACCACGGGAGCCCGGTCGCCCGGATGGACCGCGCTGTAGCCACGGTGCCGGAACAGCCCCCGTAGCCCCAGGAGGAGCGCCGGAAGGGCCAGCAGCACGACGCCGGCGGTCAGGAGCGACGGGACCCACACGACGCCGACCGTATCGGTCCGGGAGCGTCTCCCGACGGCCGCCCGTCCGTGCGACCGGGGGCGATGGGGGAGCGGCGCGGCGGGCCCGCCTAGACTGGCCCCGTGCTGCGCATCGACCGCGCGACCTACGACGCCATCGTGGCCCACGCCCGGAAGGACCATCCGGACGAGGCCTGCGGTGTCGTCGCCGGTCCGGAGGGGACCGAGCGCCCCGAGCGCTTCGTGCCCATGCTCAACGCCGCACGGTCGCCGACGTTCTACGAGTTCGACAGCGCCGACCTGCTCGCGCTGTACCGCGACCTGGACGACCGCGACGAGTGGCCGGTCGTCGTCTACCACTCGCACACCGCCACCGAGGCCTACCCCTCGCGCACCGACATCGGGTACGCCTCCGGTCCCGCCGCCGATCCGCGCACCCACTACGTGCTGGTGTCCACGCGCCACCACGGGCCGCAGACCGGCCTGGCCGGTGACGAGGTCGAGTTCCGCAGCTACCGCATCGTCGACGGGGAGGTGTCGGAGGAGGAGGTCGAGATCGTCGAGTCCTACCTGTTCGGGCACTCGCCGACGACCGTCGTCTACGACTGAAGAAACACCCCGTTCCCCCGCGCCTCGCAGGCTCGGCGCGGGTCCCTGAACGGGGCCGGAATCCCGCGCGGCGGCCGGGCGTTGACCCGCCAGACGCACGACCGCTGCCCTGTGCAGCGCCCCCACGCATCGACGTCCCCGAGGAGAAGCACGCCATGGCCATCGAGGTCCGTATCCCGACCATCCTGCGCACCCACACCGGCGGCAACAAGACCGTCGAGGGCAGCGGGGACACCCTCGGCGCGCTGATCGACGACCTCGACAGCAAGCACTCGGGCCTGAAGAACCGCCTCGTCACCGAGGAGGGCAAGCTGCACCGTTTCGTCAACGTCTACGTCAACGACGAGGACGTGCGCTTCACCGGCGCCCTGGACACCCAGGTGAAGGACGGCGACTCGGTGACGATCCTCCCGGCGGTCGCGGGCGGCTGCTGAGCGGTCCCCGCTCCGCCCCCGCCCGTCTCCCCGGAAGAGCATCCCTATGGCCCGCTTCGCCTCCCTCGTCGACTCCCTCGGCGGCACCCCGCTGGTGGGGCTGCCGAACCTCTCGCCGACGCCCGACGTCCGGTTGTGGGCCAAGCTCGAGGACCACAACCCCACGGGCTCCATCAAGGACCGCGCGGCGATCAAGATGATCGAGGCGGCCGAGAAGGACGGGCTGCTGAAGCCCGGTTCGACCATCCTGGAGCCCACGAGCGGCAACACCGGGATCTCGCTGGCCATGGTGGCCCGGCAGCGCGGCTACAAGCTGATCTGCGTGATGCCGGAGAACACCTCGGTGGAGCGCCGGCAGCTGCTGGAGATGTACGGGGCGCAGATCATCTCCTCGCCCGCGGCCGGTGGCTCGAACCAGGCCGTCGCCGTCGCCAAGGAGCTGGCCGCCCAGCACGACGACTGGGTGATGCTCTACCAGTACGGCAACCCCGCGAACGCACACGCGCACTACGAGGGCACCGCCCCGGAGATCCTGGCCGACCTGCCGTCGATCACCCACTTCGTCGCCGGCCTGGGGACGACCGGCACGCTCATGGGCTGCTCCCGGTACTTCCGCGAGCACAAGCCCGGGGTGCAGGTGATCGCCGCCGAGCCCCGCTACGGCGAGCTGGTCTACGGCCTGCGCAACATCGACGAGGGCTTCATCCCCGAGCTCTACGACGCCTCGCTGCTGGACTCACGGTTCTCCGTGGGCCCCGACGACGCGATCCACCGCACCCGCCAGCTGGTGGAGCGCGAGGGCATCTTCGCCGGGATCTCGACCGGCGCGATCCTGCACGCGGCGCTGGGCATCGCCGACAAGGAGGTCGCGGCGGGCCGCCGGGCCGACATCGTGTTCGTCGTCTGCGACGGCGGCTGGAAGTACCTCTCCACCGGCGCCTACGCCGGCACGCTCGAGGAGGCGGCCTCCGCGCTGGAGGGCCAGCTCTGGGCCTGAGGCGGTCCCGCTCGGCCCGCTGGTCGCTGACGGGTGGCCGTTCCCGCGCGTGACCTCGGTCGGTGGTGTCTGGCAGGGTGCGGCGCGTGCTGCTCCAGGCCTGCCTCAACGGGTCCCGCCGGCCCGGGGAGCACCCTGCGCTGCCGGTGACACCGGCGGCCGTGGCCCGGGACGCCGCGCTCGTCGTGGCGTCCGGCGCCGGCGCCGTCCACGTCCACCCCAAGGACGACGCCGGCGCGGACTCGCTCCGACCGGGCGACGTGGCCGCCGTCGTCGACGCGGTGCGGGCGGCCGCCCCGGGCATCCCCGTGGGGGTCACCACGGGGGCCTGGGCGGCGCCCGACCCCGCCGACCGGATCGCGGCGATCCGCGGCTGGGCGGTGGTGCCGGACTTCGCTTCCCTGAATTGGCACGAGGACGGCGCGGACGGCGTCGCGGCGGCGCTGCTCGACCGTGGCATCGGGGTGGAGGCCGGGCTCTGGCACCTCGCCGGTGCGGCCGCGTGGGCCGCCTCGCCGCACCGCGACCGCTGCCTGCGCGTGCTGTTGGAGCTGCCTGACGGGCTGGACGAGGCGGGCACGGGGACGGCGGCCGGGCGCCTGCTGACGGCCGTCGGCGACCGGGCGCCGGTGCTGCTGCACGGGGAGGGGAGCAGCGCCTGGCCGGCGCTGCGGCTGGCGGCCCGCCGCGGGCTGGACACCCGCATCGGTCTGGAAGACGTGCTCGAGCTGCCCGACGGCTCGCCGGCCCCGGGCAACGCCGAGCTGATCCGCGCTGCGACCACCGTCACCGCCGCCGTCGGGGCGAGCGGCGAGGCGGGCGGCTAGCCTGACCGGCGACATGGGGACGCAGCCAGCAGCCGACGCGCCGATCGGCATCTTCGACTCGGGGGTCGGTGGGCTCACCGTCGCCCGGGCGGTGCTCGACCAGCTGCCGAACGAGGCGGTCCGCTACATCGGGGACACCGCGAACGGGCCCTACGGCCCGCTCCCGATCGCCGAGGTGCGCCGGCACTCCCTGGCGGTCATGGACGAACTCGTCGACAGCGGCGTCAAGATGCTCGTCGTCGCCTGCAACTCCGCCAGCGCCGCGTCGCTGCGGGACGCCCGGGAGCGCTACGACGTCCCGGTGGTCGAGGTGGTCCTCCCCGCGGTCCGCCGGGCGATCGCGGCCACCCGCAACGGCCGCATCGGCGTCATCGGCACCCAGGCCACCGTCACCAGCGGCGCCTACGACGACGCGTTCGCCGCGGCCCCGCACGTGTCGGTCACCTCTGCGGCCTGCCCCAGCTTCGTCGACTTCGTCGAGCGCGGGATCACCAGCGGCCGGCAGCTGCTCGGGCTCGCGCAGTCCTACCTGGATCCGCTCATGGCGGCCGGCGTGGACACCGTCGTCCTCGGGTGCACCCACTACCCGCTGCTCACCGGCGTGCTCTCGGTCGTGCTCGGCGACGGGGTCACGCTGGTCTCCAGTGCCGAGGAGACCGCCAAGGACGTCTACCGGGTGCTCACCCGAACCGATCTGCTGCGCGACCCCGACGCGCCCGCGCCGGAGCACGCCTTCCTGGCCACGGGCGACCCCGAGCCGTTCGCCCGGCTCGGCCGCCGCTTCCTCGGGCCGGAGATCGGGGCCGTGCTCGGCGCCGGACGGGCGGGGGTCGCGTGAAGCTGACCGTCGTGGGGTGCTGCGGCAGCGGCCCCGGTCCCGACTCGCCCGCGTCCTGCTACCTCGTGGAGCACGACGGCTTCCAGCTCGTGCTCGATCTCGGCAACGGCGCGTTCGGCGCGCTGCAACGGGTCGTGGACCCGGGCGCCGTGGACGCGGTCTTCCTGTCGCACCTGCACGCCGACCACTGCCTGGACGTCGCCCCGTTCGTCGTCTGGCACCGCTACTCCGGCCGGTCCCGGGGAGCGCTCGTACCGCTGTACGCGCCGGTGGGTGCCGAGCGCCGGCTGGCGCTGGCCTACGACGGCGACGGCGACGGGTTGACCGACGTCTTCGACTTCGTCCCCGTGGGCCCGGGCGCCCTCCGCATCGGGCCCTTCGAGGTGGAGCTGGCCCGCACGGCCCACCCGGTCGAGACCTACGCCATCCGGCTGACCGCGGGTGGCCGGTCGATGGTCTACACCGGCGACACCGGCCCCAGCGACCGGCTGGTGGAGCTCGCCCGCGGGGCCGACGTCCTGCTCGCCGAGGCGGCGCACCCGGACAACGCCCCCGACCAGCCGCCCGGTCTGCACCTCACCGGGCGGCAGGCAGCCCAGCACGCGGCGGCCGCGGGGGTAGGCCGGCTGCTGCTCACCCACGTGCCCGCCTGGGTCGACCACATCGGCCAGCTGTTCGCGGCCAGCTCGGTGTTCTCCGAGACCGAGCTGGTCAGCCCCGGCGCCACCTACGAGATCTGAGGAACCGGCCCTCCTGCCCCCACCGCTCGCAGGCTCGCGGCGGGCCCCCGCACGAGGGCCGGTTGCCGGATGGCCGCGATCGCGGAACGGTGACCCCATGGACGAGCGGGACGGCGTGCCGCTGAGCAGCCTCGACTCGCCGCTCGGTGACGGGCTGGGGGTCTCGAAGCGCGCGCTGGTCGACCACCTCGACGCCGTCGCCGACCGGCTGGTCCCGCTGCTGGCCGGCCGGCCGCTCTCGGTGGTGCGGGTGCGGCCGGGCCAGGCGCCGTTCATGCAGCGGAACGTGAGCAAGGGCGCCCCCGCGTGGGTGCGCACCGTGCCCGTCTGGGCCGAGTCGGCGCACCGCGAGGTGCACCAGGTGCTCTGCGAGGACCGGCGCACCCTGATGTGGCTGGCCAACCAGCGCGCGGTCGAGTTCCACGTCCCGTTCCTGCGGGCCGGGTCGCGCGAGCCCACCGGCCTCGTGCTGGACCTGGACCCGCCCGACGGGGTGGAGTTCTCCACCGTCGTGGCGGTCGCCCGGCTGGCCCGGCGGGCGCTCGAGGAGGCCGGCCTGGCCGGCGCGGTGAAGACCAGCGGCGCCACCGGCCTGCACGTCGTGGTGCCCGTGCGCGGCGCTCCGGTCGAGGACGTCGCCGCGGCGACCCGGGCGCTCGCGCAGCGCACGGCGCAGCTGGACCCGGGGATCGCCACGACGGCGTTCCTCAAGGATGAGCGGCAGGGGCGGGTCTTCGTGGACTCCACCCGCTCGGGCACGGGCACGGTCGCCGCCGCCTACAGCCCGCGGGTGCGGCCGGGTCTGCCGGTGTCCGCCCCGGTCGACTGGAACGACCTGGGGTCCGTCCGCCCGGGGGAGCCCACCGTCGCCTCCGGGGCGGCGGGGCTCCCCGACTGGGCGGCCCTGCTGCCCGATCCCCAGCGGCTGCCGGCCGACCTGGTCGCCGAGGGGCACACCATCCCGGTCGCCCGTGCGCAGGCGATGCACGAGGGCAAGCGACGGGCCCGCCTCCGGCGGGAAGCCGGGGACGACGGGTGACGGGCGCCGGGCGGCTCCGGCCCGTGCGGCGGCAGGCTCCGCAACAAGGCGAGGATTTGTTGCAGCAACCGTTGTCGAGCGGTCCTCCGTCGGGCTAGCTTGCAGGGGACGCCATGTGATCGGCGTCATGGTTCTGGGCCTGGAACTCGTTCGCTCCCCATCTGACCGCTGCTCCTCGAGGGTGCCCGTCGGGGTGCCCAGGGGCAGCAGAAGGAGTTCCCTTGCCCGTTCCCACGCCCCTGAGCGCCCGGGCCGGCGGCACCACCGTCGCCCTGGGTGTGGCCCTGGCACTGCTGGCCCCGGCCCTCCCGGCCGGAGCTGCGGACGACGTCCGCGTGCCGATCCGCGACGCCGAGGTCACCGGGCCGCTGCCCAGCGATCTCGGTGGCAGCCCGCTCTCCGACGACCTGGCGGAGACCTACCCGTTCTTCGCGACGTACCAGGACCTCGCCGGCGTCGGGTACGTCGAGGAGGAGTTCCTCGTCTCCGGCCTCGCCGATGCCTACGCCAGCCCCCGCACCCCGGACATCGCCCCGGGCACGCTGCTGGAGGAGGACGTCCCCTACACCACGCGGATCGTCGTCCGCCGGCCGGCGAACCCCCGGCACTTCAGTGGCACCGCCCTGGTCGAGTGGCAGAACGTCACGGCGGGCTACGACCTCGACGCGCTGTGGAACTTCGAGGACGTGACCCGCGACGGTGACGCCTGGATCGGGGTCTCCGCCCAGCAGGTTGGCGTCGACCAGCTGCGGGAGTGGAGCCCGACCCGGTACGGCTCGCTGGACGTCACGGCGGGGGGTGAGTACGCCCTCGACCAGCTGGCGATGGACATCTACGCGCAGGCGGCCAAGGCGCTCGTCGCCCCGACCGGTGTCGACCCGATGGGTGGCCTGGACATCGAGACGCTGCTCTCCATCGGTGCATCGCAGTCCACCCGGTACCAGAGCGCCTACTACGACCACGTCCTGCCGAAGGTCGAGCCGGTGTTCGACGGTTACGCGATCATCGTCGGGACGGCACCGAGCCGGGCCGGGGACGAGCCGGTGTTCCAGGTGCAGTCCGAGACCGACGTGACGGCCGCCGCGGCGGCGGCCCGGCGTCCCGACGACGAGGTGTTCCGGCGCTGGGAAGTCGCGGGCGCGGCCCACTCGGGCTGGCAGGGGCAGGAGTACCGCGCCCCGCTCTCCGAGCGCGACCTCGGTGGCGCACCGCAGTACGACTGCGACCTCCCGCCGTTCAGCCGGGTGCCGATGCACCACGTGACGGCGGCCGCCTACGCGCACCTCGCGCGCTGGGCCGAGAAGGGGATCGCACCTCCGTCGGCGCCGTACCTGGAGTTCGACGACGAGGGCAACAAGGTGCGCAACGAGCTGGGGCTGGCGCAGGGCGGCATCCAGCTCTCCCAGGTGGCGGTGCCCACCGCGCTGAACGCGGGCTACAACAGCGGCGCGAGCTTCTGCCGCCTGTTCGGCACCCACCAGCCGTTCACGCTCGAGCAGCTCACGGCGCTGTACCCGCGCAAGGGTGAGTACATCAACGGCGTGCTGGCGGTCGACCACGCCAACCTGCGGGCCGGCTACATCGAGAAGGCCGACGCGAAGGAGAACTACCAGGAGGCGCTGGTCGTCGAGCGCCAACTGCGGCAGCAGCTGCGGGACGACCGCGGCTGAGCACCTGGCACGTCGGACGGCCGGCCCCTCCGGGGGCCGGCCGTTCGCGTGTCCGGGTCGAGGGCAGGCCGGAGGGCCGGGAGGGGGCGGATCGGCCGGTCCCGGCCCCGGACGCCTGCCGGAGGGAGGCGTGGGCGGACCCCACGCAGGCGGCCGACGGGCCCTGGACCAGGCAGTTCTGAAACACTTGCCGAAAGTGTTGCGCACCTGCAGAGCGTGACGCTACCTTGACGCCACGTCGGCGGTGATGTGCATCACAACCGGGCCCGGTGCGCCGGCGTACGTCCTCCTCGGTCGTCGCGACCGTCGGTCGCGACACTCCTTCCGAAAGGTCCACCGTGCCCATTCCACGCCTGTTGGCGCGCGCCTCCGCGGCGCTCGCCCTCACGCTGGCGACGGTCGTCGCCACGTCGGTCCCCGCCTCCGCCGACCCCGCCTGGTGGCGGGGCCCCGCCCCCACCCAGGCCAGCATCACCGCCGAGCGCGGTCCGTTCGCCGTCTCGACGACGTCGGTGTCGGACTGGTCGACCCCGGGCTTCGGCTCGGCGACCATCTACTACCCGACGACGACGTCGGCGGGCACGTTCGGCGGGGTGGCGATCTCGCCCGGGTACACCGCGTCGGAGTCGACGATCGCCTGGCTGGGCCCGCGGATCGCCTCGCAGGGCTTCGTCGTCATCACGTTCAACACCAACTCCCGCTACGACCAGCCGGCCTCCCGCGGTGACCAGTTGCTGGCCGCGCTGGACTACCTCACCGGTTCCAGCGCCGTCCGGTCGCGGGTCGACGCCTCCCGGCTGGCGGTGATGGGGCACTCCATGGGTGGTGGGGGCTCGCTCGAGGCGGCCAAGGACCGGCCCGCGCTGCGCGCGGCGATCCCGCTGACCGGCTGGAACGTCGACAAGACCTGGCCCGAGGTCCGCACGCCCACCCTGGTCATCGGCGCGGAGAACGACAGCGTCGCGCCCGTCAGCAACCACTCGATCCCGTTCTACAACAGCCTGACCAACGCCTCCGAGCGGGCCTACCTGGAGCTGAACAACGCGAGCCACTTCGCGCCGAACAGCCCCAACGCCGACATCGCGTCCAGCTCGATCGCCTGGCTGAAGCGGTACGTCGACGCCGACACCCGGTACACCCAGTTCCTGTGCCCCGGCCCGACGGTGTCGATCTTCGGCAGCATCTCGGACTACCGGTCCACCTGCCCGATGTGAGCACCCCCTAGGTCGGCGGGGCGGGTTCCGACGACGTCGGGGCCCGCCCCTCCTGGCCTAGGCTCACTGCTGTGAGCGGCGTCCCCGAGGAGATCGTGCGCCACGCGGCGCGGACGCTCATGAGCGGCCGCCGGCTGGACACCGGCGCCCTCGCCGCGGAGCTGGGCATCTCCCGCGCGACGCTGTTCCGCCGGGCCGGCAACCGGGACGCGATCCTCGGTGAGGCCCTGGCCTTCCTCGGCCTGCGGACCCTGCGGGCGATCGAGCGCGAGCACGACGCCCGTCCGGCTCCCTCCGGGGCGCCCACCCGGCTGCGCTCGCTGGCCGTCAGCGAGGAGTTCCGCTATGCCCTCAGCACCGCCCTCCCGATCCGCCGCCTGCTCGACGAGGAGCCGGCGACGGCGATCCGGGTGCTCACCGATCCGCAGGGCCGGGTCCAGCCGCGGGTGGTCGAGGCCTACACCGAGCTGTTCCAGCACGACGTCGACGAGCACGGGCTCGAGCCGCAGATCGCCGTTCCGCTGCTCGCGCTCGCCGTGGTCCGGCTCGGGGAGTCCTTCCTCTACTCCGACGTGCTGGCGGCGCGCGCGCCCGACCTCAAGGCGGCGACGACGGTGCTCGACGCGCTGATCACCAGCGTCTTCGGCCTCGACGACCGCTGAGCGGCGGTCGCCCCCAGGCGCGCCGCCCGTCCACAGCCCGAGTCGGCTGCCCCCTGGTTGTCGGTGGTGAGCCGCACTCTCTGTCGCATGACGACCGATCCGCAGACGCTGGCCTGGCTCGACCAGGAGGACAGCCGGATGGCGCAGACGATCCGGGCCCACCGCGTCGCCGTGCAGTACGTCATGCGCGGCGAGGAGTCCGACGAACCGCCGTTCGGCTACACCGTCGGCCTGTTCGGGGTGGGCCATCCCGAGCTCGTCGTCGTGGGGGTGGGCCACGAGACCGCCTGCGCCATGCTGAACACCGTGGCCGGCCTGGTCCTCGCCGGGCGGGACCTGGTGCCGGGCGAGCTCCTCGTCCTCGACCGGGAGCGCCGGCTCGCCGTCGAGACGCTGCCCAACCCGGCCGACGTGCTGTTCTCGGCCAATCGCTTCTACCAGCGGCCGGACGAGTTCTCGGTGCCCGCCCACCAGCTCACCTGGGCCCACGAGGGGGGCGTCTTCCCCTGGGATCCCGGCTATCCCTGCCCGCCCGAGTGCCAGCCCCGGCCGGGGACGTGGCGCGCGTAGAGCGACGTCCCGGGCACGGCCGCCCCGCAGGGCCCCGCCGCCGGCCTGCGAGTGGCGGGTTGGTCGTCGTTCAGTCGAGGCCGAGGTCGCGGCGCAGCTTGGCGACGTGCCCGGTGGCCTTGACGTTGTAGGACGCGCGCTCGATCCGGCCCTCGGCGTCGATCACGAACGTCGAGCGGATCACGCCGACGACCTCCTTGCCGTACAGCTTCTTGGTGCCGTAGGCGCCGTAGGCCTGCATCACCTGCTTGTCCGGGTCGGACACCAGCGTGATGTCCAGGTCCTCCTTCTCGCGGAAGCGGGCGAGCTTCTCCACCGGGTCGGGCGAGATCCCGATGATCTCGAGCCCGGCCTCGGCGAGGTCGCCGGCGGCGGCGGTGAAGTCGACGGCCTGGGTGGTGCAGCCGGGGGTCAGCGCCGCCGGGTAGCAGTACACGATCACGCGCCGGCCGCGGTAGGAGGAGAGCGACACCGGGTTCCCGTCGGCGTCGGGCAACGTGAAGTCCGGCGCCGGGTCGCCGGGGGTGAGGCGGACGGGGGCGGCGTCGGTCTCGCTCATGCCGCGCATCCTGCCGTGTCCCGGGGGCGGCCCTGCAAGGGGGCGGCGGGGCTCACCCGGGCAGGAAGGAGAAGCGCACCTGCCGCTGGGGGTTGTCGGTGTTGGTGTCCACCAGGCAGATCCGCTGCCAGGTGCCCAGCATCAACCGCCCCTCGAGGACCGGCACGCTGGCGTGCGGCGGGACGAACGCCGGCAGCACGTGGTCGCGCCCGTGCCCCGGGCTGCCGTGCCGGTGGCGCCAGCGGTCGTCGCGGGGGAGCAGCTCCTCCAGCTGGGCCAGCAGGTCGTCGTCACTGCCCGAGCCGGTCTCCAGGATCGCCAGGCCGGCGGTGGCGTGCGGGACGAAGACGTGCAGCAGGCCGTCGTCCTCGGACCGCACGAAGTCGGCGCAGTCGTCGGTGAGGTCGACGACGACGGGGGCGCCCCCGGTCCGGACGGCACGCAACTCCGATCTCATGGCGACGATCCTGCCCGGTCCGCCGGCCCGGTGTGCGGTGGACGGGTACCGCGGGTCCCCGGGGCGGCGTCGGATCCGTCGCCGCGGGGATCCGCCGACAGGAGCGACCGCAGCCGGGCGACCTCCTCGGTGAGCGCCTGCAGGTCGCGTCGCGTCACCGCTTCGGACTCCTCGCCCACCTGCTGCACGCGCTCGACCAGCCAGGACGCGAACGTCGCGGTGATCACCCCGAGCAGGGCGATACCGGTGAGCATGAGACCGGCGGCGACCACCCGCCCCTCGGCGGTCACGGGGTAGCGGTCGCCGTACCCGACCGTGGTCACGGTCGCGAAGGCCCACCACAGCGCCTCGCCGAAGCCGTCGATGTTCGCCTCCGGGTGGTTCCGCTCGGCGTCGAGCACGGCCAGGGCGGCGACGAACATGAGCAGGGCCGTGGCGCCCACGACGAACACCGCGACGCGGCCGCGCAGCGAGTGCCCGGCGTGCCGGTTCAGCGCGTGGAGCAGGGTGACCAGGCGGAGCAACCGCAGCGGCCGCAGCAGCGGGAGGACGATGACGGCGAGGTCGAACAGGTGGGTCCGAACGAACCGCCGGCGGTGCTCCGACAGGGCGAGGCGGATCCCGTAGTCGACGGCGAACCACAGCCAGCTCAGCCAGGTGACCCAGCGGCAGACGGTGGGCCACGGCGGCGCGAGGTCGGGTTCGAGGACCGGCCAGGCGTAGGCGGCCAGGAACAGCAGCGCGGCCGCGGTGAGGATCCAGTCGGTGGAGCGCTCCCAGCGCTCCCGCCGCGGATCGGTCAGGGAGGTCACCGCCATGTCCGCCGACGCTAACGGGACACCGCTCCGGGCATGCGCCGTGGTGGTCCTGCACGGGGCACTACTGTCGGTGGCCGTGACCCGCCCCGACGGCCGTACGGCCGAGCAGCTCCGCCCGGTGACGATCACCCGCAACTGGCTGGATCACGCCGAGGGCTCGGTCCTCGTCGAGTTCGGCCGCACCCGCGTCCTCTGCGCGGCCAGCGTCACCGAGGGTGTTCCGCGGTGGCGCAAGGGCTCGGGACTGGGGTGGGTGACCGCCGAGTACTCGATGCTGCCGCGCGCCACGCACACCCGCAGCGACCGCGAGTCGGTGAAGGGGAAGATCGGTGGCCGCACCCACGAGATCAGCCGGCTGATCGGCCGTTCGCTGCGCGCCGCCGTCGACCTCGGCGCGCTGGGGGAGAACAGCATCGCCATCGACTGCGACGTCCTGCAGGCCGACGGCGGCACCCGCACCGCGGCCATCACCGGCGCCTACGTCGCGCTGGCCGACGCCGTCTCCTGGCTCGGCGCGCGGAAGCGGCTGGCCCGGCCGACGGCGATCGTCCAGTCGGTCGCCGCGGTCAGCGTCGGGATCATCGACGGCGAGCCCCGGCTGGACCTCGCCTACGAGGAGGACGTGCGGGCCGGTACCGACATGAACGTGGTCTGCACCGGCGACGGCGGGTTCGTCGAGGTGCAGGGGACGGCGGAGGGCGCGGTCTTCGACCGTGCGGCGCTGGACGCGCTGCTCGACCTGGCGGTCGCCGGCTGCGCCGAGCTCACCCGCCTGCAGGCCACGGCGCTGTCACTGGAGCCGGTGGTCCGATGAGCACCCGGCTGCTGCTGGCCACCCGCAACGCCGGCAAGCTCGCCGAGCTGCAGCGGCTGCTCGCGAGCGCGGTGCCCGGCGTCGAGGTGGTCGGGCTGCGCGACGTCCAGGAGTACCCCGAAGCACCCGAGACCGGGGCGACCTTCGCCGAGAACGCCCTGCTCAAGGCGCGCGAGGCGGTCCGCTACACCGGTCTGCCGGCGGTGGCCGACGACTCCGGGCTCGCGGTGGACGCGCTGAACGGCATGCCCGGCGTGCTGTCGGCGCGCTGGTCGGGCCAGCACGGTGACGACGACGCCAACACTGCGCTGCTGCTCGGGCAGCTCGCCGACGTGCCGGACGAGCGGCGAGGAGCGGCGTTCGTCTGCGCGGCGGCGCTGGTCACCCCCGACGGCGCCGAGCGGGTGCTGGAGCGGGAGTGGCGCGGGCGGGTGATCCGCGAGAAGCGGGGGAGCAACGGCTTCGGCTACGACCCGGTGTTCGTCCCGGAAGGCCTGGAGCTCACCTCCGCCGAGCTGGAGCCCGCCGAGAAGGACGCCCGCAGCCACCGGGGGCAGGCGTTCGTGGCGCTCGTGCCCGTGCTGACCGAGGTGCTCGCCGGGCGCTGAGCCCCCGTCGGGTCAGTCCCGGCGCAGCGCGAAGCCGAGCCAGGCGAGTGAGTCCTCCTCCTCGGGCTCGGCGTGCCGGCCCGGGCGGAGCAGCTGCTCCTCGTCGGGCACCCGCGCCGGGGCCTCGAACTCCGAGGCGCGGTGCCGGCCACGGGCAGGTGCGGCGGCGGGGGAGTGGACGACGGCGGCGCGCACCATGGCGGCCGGCAGCCAGGTCGTGGTCGGGGTGGCGCCGGAGGTCATGCCCTCCCATCGGCCGGTGCCCCGCCGGGCGAGAGGGGCACCGGGGCGACGCCACCCGGCTGGGTGAACGGCCCGACCAGGTTCTGTGACGGGGTGCACTCCCGCCGCCTCAGTAGCCTCCGGGGCATGGAGCTCGTTCGTCTTCTCCTCGTCGTCGTCCACATCCTCGGCCTCTCCCTGATCATCGGGCCGTTCCTGTTCCAGGTGAGCCGCAAGGCCGGGTTCGACACGACGCTGATGACGATCGGTGCGCTCACCCAGCTGGTGAGCGGCCTGGCGCTGGTCGGCATCCGCGAGGCCGACGACCTCCCCGTCGACCACGCCAAGATCGGTGTCAAGCTCGTCGTCACGGTGCTGGCCGTGGTCACGGTGTTCCTGGCCGCGCGCAAGCAGCAGGCCGCCGACGCCGGCCGGGCCGCTCCGAAGTCGCCGCTGCCGTTCTTCCACTCCACCGGGGCGCTGGCGATCCTGAACGTCTTCATCGCCGTCCTCTGGACCTGACCGGAGCGGAACCCGGCTGACAGCTCCGGGGGCGGGGCGCTAGCGTCCGGCCCCGTGCACCCGCCTCCGCGTGTCCGACCGCCCGGGGCCGCGGACGAGCGGGCTCAGCTCGGGGGCTGGCTGGACCTGCAGCGTTCGCTGGTGCACCACAAGTGCGAGGGCCTGGGCGAGGACGACGCCCACCGCGCCCTCCTGCCGACCTCGCCGCTGATGACGGTGGCCGGCCTGGTCTCCCACCTGCGCTGGGTCGAACACTGCTGGTTCGAGGTGCTGTTCCTCGATCGGCCCGCCGCACCCAACCCCCAGTTCGGCCAGGAAGGGGACGCCGACTTCCGCGTCGAGGGGGTGCCGCTGGCGCGGCTGCTGGACGAGTACGCCCGCCAGTGCGCGGTGTCGAACGGGATCGTGGCGGCGGCGTCGCTGGATGACCGCGGCCGGAACGGGCAGTACGGAGCCGACGCGCTGTCCCTGCGCTGGATCCTCGGGCACATGGTCGAGGAGGTGGCCCGGCACGTGGGGCACCTCGACCTGCTCCGGGAGATGCTCGACGGGCGGACCGGCTACTACTGAGCGGGCGCGTGACCCGCCGTCACCCGGGGCACACCCCAGCGATGCAGGTCTTCGTGGACGCCGCCCGGACGCTGAGCTTCGCCGACGGCACCCCGGTGACCGCGGCCTCGGGCGTGGCCCCGCTCGGGGACGGCTGGCTCGTGGTGCCGGACGACTCGACGATCGCCGCCTGGCGCCGTCCCGGCGAGGTGCTGGCGGTGCCGGTGCTCCCACCCGTCGAGGGGCTGCACACCTTCCGCGAGTCCGACGGCACCAAGCACCTCAAGCCCGACCTGGAGGTCGCCTGCCCCGCGGAGTTGGACGGGGAGCCCGCCGTGCTCCTGCTGGGCTCGGGGTCCACGCCCCGGCGGATGCACGCGGTCCTCGTGCGGCTCGAGGACCGGCAGCCGGTGGTGCGCTCCGCCGAGCTGACCCCGGTGTACCAGCGCGTGGCCGAGCGCCTGGGGCTGCCGATGGACCACGTGAACCTCGAAGGCGCGAGCTGGCACGGGGACGTGGTCCGGTGGTTCAACCGGGGCAACCTCTCCGCCGGCGTCCGCTCGGCGAGCGTCGACGTGCCGCTGCACGACCTGGTCGCCGCCGTCCTGGGCCGGGCCGAGCCCGCCGCCGTCCCGGTGGACCGGCCCCGCGAGTACGAGCTGGGCGAGGTCGAGGGCGTGGGCCTGGCGGTCACCGACGCGGTCGCGCTGCCCGACGGCCGGGTGCTGCTGAGCGCCGCCGCCGAGGACACCCCGAACGCGGTCGACGACGGGCCGGTGGTCGCCACCGCGATCGCGCTGCTGGACGGTGACACGGTGCGGGAGGTCGTGCCCATCCCCGAGGTGGACGGCCATGTGCAGAAGGTCGAGGGCCTGGCGCTGCGCGGCATCGAGGACGGCGTGGTGCGTCTGCTGGCCGTCGTGGACGACGACGACCCGGACACCCCGTCGGCCGAGCTGGACCTGCGCGTCGACCTGGGCTGAGCCGACCGGCTGCTACGGGCGGTGAGCGGGCGGGCCGGGCGGTTGGCGTCATCCCATGGACTTCGTCGTCTGCCCGCACGACGCCGCCCACCTGAAGGTCGTGGAGCGGCGCCGCGGCCACCCTGACGGACCTCTCCTGACCTGCCCGCACTGTCGACGACGGTTCGTGATGTCCGGTCGCGAGGTGAAAGAGGTGCCACCACCGTCGCCCTGAACGGTCGCTGCGGGCGGAGTCCCGACGCCGTCCAGCGGGTGGGCTACGGGTGAGGGCCGGCGGAGGCGCGGTAGGCCGCCCGCGCCGCTCTGATCATCTCGTACGACGGGTGGGCCTTGTTGTCCCGCTGGTTGAGCGGCGGGGCCGACTCGGCGATGACGGCCGCCTCCACCGCCTTCGGTTCCGGGTGCACCGCCCACGTCACCTGCAGGTGTGTGCGCATCCACTCGGACAGCCGCGCCTCGTCAGCGTCGACCGGGACGACGCGGTCCGTCGTCCACCGGGTGGTGTAACTCTCGGACGGCATCAGCAGCGCGACCAGGACACGGCGCAGGGTGGAGGAACCGGTCGGGCCTCGGAAGTGGTTGCCGACCACTCTGGCACGCAGGTCCCGAGCCAAGCCGATGTACAGCAGCTCCAGCCCTTCGACGCCCGGATGAGCCGGGCCGGACACCCCGGGCAGCGTCCCCGCCCGAGCCCACCAGGCGTAGAGACCGGAGCGACGCGGGATCTGTCCGCCCGCTCGCTCCGCATCGGCCGGTGGCCCGCACAACTCGTTCGCGACGGCGAGTGCATCGGTCACTTCCGCAGCCTCCCACCGCTCTCCGGCGGGACGTGGCGTCGTGCGGGGGAGACCCGGGCGTCGTCCGGCGTGGGGCCCCGGCCTGCGGGGTTGCTCCAGTGCGGGAGAGGGGAGTCGAACCCCTACGCCCGAAGGCACCAGATCCTAAGTCTGGCGTGGCTGCCGTTACACCACTCCCGCGTGCTTCCGGAGTCTAGGAGCACCCGTGCGGGCACCCCGGGAGGACCGTCACCGCGCTGACCTGCGCCGCGTCTGGCAGGCTGTCGCCGTGCCCCGCGACCCACGACAGATCCAGCTCGAGATCGATGCGGCCCGCGAGTCGCTGGCCGCCACCCTGGACCAGATCGCCTACCGCAGCAGCCCCACGCGCCTGAAGGCCCAGGGCAAGGACGCCGTGCAGCGCTTCCTGCAGACGCCCGCCGGTCAGGCCACGATGGGCGCCGTCGGGCTCCTGGTCACGCTGGTGGTGGTGCAGAAGGTCCGGCACCGCAAGGCCGCGGCGCCGGCCAAGCGGAACCGTCGGCCCGTCGTGGAGAAGAAGGTCCAGTACCGCACGCGCTGATCGCCGTCCGACACGACGAGACCGGCCCGTCCCCCAGGGGGACGGGCCGGTCTCGTGGTTCTCGGGTGCTCGGCCGGGTCAGGCGCTGGTCGCCCGGTGGCGCACCAGGGGCAGGACGACGGTCTCCAGCACCTCGTCGACGAAGGCCTCGTCGACCGGGCGGTGGGTGAGCAGCCAGCGCTGCACGAGGAGCGCGCTGACGGTCTCGGCGGCGACCGAGGTGCGGAACGACGGGTCGAGCTCGCCGCGCGCCTCGGCGTTCTGCCACACCTGCTCGAAGGACTGCTGCCACACGGCCAGCGGACCCTTCTCGAACGCCTCGGCCAGCGCCGGGTGACGCGGCACGGTCGACAGCAGGGAGAGGGTGGCCGCGCCCGTCGGGCCGTTCACGACGCCGACGAGGGAGTGCATGATCTCGCGCAGGTCGCCCTCGAGGGAGCCGGTGTCGGGGCTGTGCGCCTCGGCGCGGTTGAGGTCGGAGATCGTGTCGACGACCAGGTCCTGCTTGGTGCGCCACCGTCGGTAGATCGTCGCCTTGCCCACGCCGGCCTCCGCGGCGACCGCATCCATGGTCAGCGCGCCGTAACCCACGTCGGCGAGCAGGCGGAGGATCGCCGCGCGGATCACGCCGTCCCGGCTGGGATCGCGCGGCCGGCCGCCACGACTCGGACGAGCGGCTTCTGCGGTGGGGAGAGCGGCCATGGGCGAAACCTTAGACATTCAAGTTGTGAACTAGCTGGGAGTCCCCTGCGAGTACCCCCGGAAGAGCGTTCCGATACCGCCGCGCGCCTGTCCCGTGTGCCCGTGCGCGTGAGTCACCCTGTCCTCCGTGGGAACCATCTGCGGCGGCGTCTGCGGGTGCCGCCAGAACTGGGAGGTGCCCGGGCGGGCGGGTCGTGCGCTGCTGGCGACGTCGATCGGGCACGTGCTGCCGCACGTGGCCCGCACCGCCAAGGCGCTGGGCCTCACCGTCTACTCCGCGCCCCAGCTGGTCGACGTCGTCGACGACCGGGGTGGACGGGGTCTGGAGCGGCTGTTCCAGAAGCTGGCGCGGGAGCTGACCGCCGCCGAGACCGAGGCGGTGCGGGTCGCCACCGACCCGCCGGACGACGGCGCCGCGCTGACCGCCCGGCTGCTGACCGCGCCCACGCTGGCCGTGGAGCTGGCGCGCCGCGGCGTCACGGTCGAGGTCGGCGTCCTGGCCGAGGCCGAGTTCTGGTCGGTGTACCAGCCGATCGTCTCGCTGGCCGACCGCTCCGTCGTCGCGCACGAGGCGCTGCTGCGCGGGCTGGTCGACGGCCGTGAGGTCGGCGGCGGGGACCTGTTCTTCGTGGCCGAGTCCGCCGGCTGGCTGCACCGGCTGGACCGCATCGGCCGGGAGTCCGCCATCGCCGGCGCAGTGCCGTGGCTGGGCGAGGACGACCTGTTCATCAACTTCAACCCCGCCTCGATCTACCGGCCGCAGGTCTGCCTGGCCAGCACCGAGCAGGTCGCGCACGACGCCGGCATCGCGCCGACCCAGCTGGTCTTCGAGGTGGTCGAGTCGCACGCCATCGCCGACCGCGGGCACCTGGTCTCGGTGCTGGAGCACTACCGCTCGCTGGGGTGGCGCGTCGCGCTCGACGACGTCGGCGCCGGCTGGAACAGCCTGTCGCTCCTCGCCGCGGTCCGGCCCGACGTGGTGAAGCTGGACAAGGGGCTGGTGCAGGAGCTGCCCGACGACGGTGCCCGCACGGTGCTGAAGGCGGTGACCGACCTGGCCCACCAGCTGGGGGCGGTGGTCGTGGCCGAGGGGATCGAGACCGAGCGGCTGGCCGAGGAGGTGACCGCGCTGGGGGCCGACATGGGCCAGGGCTGGCTGTTCGGCCGGCCGGTACGCCCCGAGCCGCCCGCCGAGGAGCCCGAGGGTCGCTGGCAGCCGGTGGCGCGGACCCGCTGACGCCGTCGCCGGTCAGTCCAGGGCCCAGCCGGTGAGCACCGGCCGGCCGTGCTCGTGCCCCAGGACGCCGTACCGGCCGGCGGGCAGCGCGAACAGCGCCCCGGCCTCGGGCGCCAGCCCGAGCCAGCGGGCCGTCAGCACCCGCAGCACGTGGCCGTGGGCGACGAGCGCGACGTCGCCGTCGGGAAGGCGGTCACGGACCCGGTCGAGGACTCGGTCGACCCGGGCGCCGACGTCGGCCAGCGTCTCGCCGGGGACGTCGGCGTCGGCCGTGCCGTCCCGCCAGATCGACCACTCCCGGCCCAGCTCCTCGCTGATCTCGGCAGTGGTGCGGCCCTCGTAGCCGCCGTAGTCGAGCTCGACGAGGTCGCCGTCCACCGCTGTGGCGGTCAGGCCGGCCAGCTCGGCGGTCCGCCGGGCCCGCTGGAGCGGGCTGACCCGCACCTCGGCGAAGCTGCGTCGGCCCAGCGCCGCGCGCAGGGAGCGGGCCTGCTCCTCGCCCTCGGGCAGCAGCGGCAGGTCGGTGGCCCCGGTGTGCTGGCCGCTGCGGCTCCACTCGGTCTGCCCGTGCCGCAGCACCACGAGCTCTCCCAGCCGTCCACCGACGATCTCGCCCACGTCGTCCATCGAACACGCCCGTCCGGGAACACGCGCGGTGGCTGCCGCGCTGGCTCCCGGCATGACCACCGCACAGCTCAGCGACACGTTCAGCATCGGCGGAGACCTCCCCGTCCACCGGCTCGGCTACGGCGCCATGCAGCTGCCCGGCCCCGGCGTGTGGGGCGAGCCGGCCGACCGGGCCGCCGCCGTCCGCGTCGTGCAGGCCGCCGTCGAGCAGGGCGTGGACTTCATCGACACCGCCGACTCCTACGGCCCCGAGGTCAGCGAGCAGATCATCGCCGAGGCGCTGCACCCCTACCCCGAGGGCCTGGTCATCGGGACGAAGGCCGGGCTGACCCGCCAGGGCCCGGGCATCTGGACGCCGGTCGGCCGGCCCGCCTACCTCAAGCAGCAGGTCGAGCTCTCCCTGCGGCACCTGAAGGTCGACCGCATCGACCTCATCCAGCTGCACCGCATCGACGCCGAGGTGCCGCTGGCCGACCAGCTCGGCGCCTTCGCAGAGCTCAAGGAGCAGGGCAAGGTCCGGCACATCGGCGTCTCCGAGGTGTCGGTGGATGAGCTGGAGGCGGCGCGCGGGATCACCGAGATCGTCAGCGTGCAGAACCTGTACAACCTGACCACCCGCCAGAGCCAGGACGTCCTGGACTACGCCACCGCCGAGGGCATCGCCTTCATCCCGTGGTTCCCGATCGCCACGGGTGACCTGGCCGCCCCGGACAGCCCGGTGGCGGACATCGCCCGCGAGCTCGACGCCACTCCCTCGCAGGTGGCGCTGGCCTGGCTGCTGCAGAAGTCGCCGGTCATCCTGCCGATCCCGGGCACCAAGTCGGTCGACCACCTCACCGAGAACCTCGGTGCGGCTCGGCTGACCCTGTCCGACGAGGACATGGCCCGCCTGGACGCGCTGGCCTGAGCCGCCGCCCGCCCGGGCATAGGAAGCTCTACCCGCGTTCAGCCACCCCCGGATGCAGGTAGAGCTTCCTATGCCTCACCGGCGCGGCGGGACCCCCGGCGCGCCGGAGGGCTGAGGCACGCGTCACCATGGCCTGCGTGGACGCCGAGGACTTCCGCCAGGTCAAGGACGCCGTTCGACAGCTGATCCGCGAATCGGTGCTGCCCCGCGAGGAGCAGATCGAGGACGAGGACCGCATCCCCGACGACCTGCGGGCGCAGGCCGCGGAGATGGGTCTGTTCGGGTACGCGCTGCCCGAGGACTACGGCGGGCTCGGCGTCACGATGAGCGAGGACGTCGAGCTCGCGATGGAGTTCGGCTACACGACGCCCGCCTTCCGCTCCCTCTTCGGCACGAACAACGGCATCTCCGGCCAGGTGATCGCGAAGTTCGGCAGCGAGGAGCAGAAGAAGAAGTACCTGCCGCGCCTGTCGGCCGGTGAGCTCATCGGCTCCTTCGCGCTCACCGAGGCCGAGGCCGGCTCCGACCCCTCGGCACTGCGCACCAGCGCCCGCCGGGACGGCGACGAGTGGGTCATCAACGGCAGCAAGCGCTACATCACCAACGCGCCGATCGCCGACCTGTTCGTCGTCTTCGCCCGCACCGACCCGGAGCAGAAGGGCGGCCGGGGCATCTCCAGCTTCGTCGTCGAGACGACGACGCCGGGCGTCACCGTCGGCCCCAAGGACGCGAAGATGGGCCAGGCCGGCGCCTGGACCAGCGAGGTGTTCTTCGACGACGTGCGGGTGCCCGCCGACGCGCTGATCGGCGAGGAGGGCCGCGGCTACGCGAAGGCCCTCACCGTGCTCTCCCGCGGCCGGCTGCACATCGCCGCGCTCTGCGTCGGCATGGCGCAGCGGGTGCTCGACGAGTCGGTCGCCTACGCCGCCACCGCCAAGCAGGGCGGGGCGCCAATCGGCCGCTTCCAGCTGGTCCAGGCGATGCTCGCCGACATGCACGCCGAGCTGCTCGCCGGCCGCAGCATGGTGCGCGACGTCGCCGCCCGCTACGACTCCGGCGAGGACACCTCCGTCGGCCCGTCGTCGGCCAAGCTCTTCTGCACCGAGATGGTGGGCCGCGCTGTCGACAAGGCCGTGCAGGTGCATGGCGGCATGGGCTACCTGCGGACGACGCCGGTGGAGCGCTTCTACCGCGACGCCCGGCTGTTCCGGCTCTACGAGGGCACCAGCGAGGTGCAGCGGGTCATCATCGGCGGCGCGCTGCTGCGTGAGGCCGGCATGGCACGTGGCTAGGCCCGAGCTCACCGACGACGAGCGCGGGGTCCGTCGCGAGGCGGCGGCGGAGCTCGGTGAGGCCCTGCGCGAGCTGGTCGACGCCGCCGTCCGCACCGAGGCGCCGGTCGACCGGCTGAGCGAGGCGACCCGGGCCGCGCGCGAGCTGACCGCGCTGCTGTCGGAGGACCTGCGCGAGGTGCACGAGATCGCTTCGGTGGACGACCCGGAGACCGGCCAGCGGTGGTACAGCCCGGTGTACGGGCCGGGCAGCCCGGTCGCGCCGCCGATGGTCGTCGAGGACCTCCCGGACGAGGGCCGCTGCGTCGGCCGGGTCACGATCGGCAAGAAGCTCGAGGGCCCGCCCGGGCTCGTGCACGGCGGGGTGGTGGCCACGCTCCTGGACCACGTGCTGGCGCGCTCCGCGCGCGGCGCCGGTCACGGCGGGCTGACGGCGACCCTCTCCGTCACCTACCGCCGGCCCGTGCACCTGGGCGTGCCGCTGGTGGTGACCGGTCAGCTGGTCTCGGTCGACGGCCGGCGGGCCACCGCGACCGCCCGGCTGGTGGCCGAGGACGACCCGGCGACGACGCTGGCCGAGGGGGAGGCGCTGCTCGTCGCCCTGCGCGCGGAGCGGGCCTCGGAGGTGTTCGCGCGCACCGGCCGCGACGTAGGTGCCTGGACCAGCCGCAGCTGAAACGGGTTCGGGAACCGCCCGGTACCCGGTAGCGTCCGCCCTCCACCGATGCACCAGGAGGGCACGTGCGGCGCACGTACGTCAGCTACAGCGGCTCCTACCAGCCGCTCACCGCGGCGGCTGTCGCGGCTCCCGACGGGCTGCGGCCGGAGCTGGCCGACGTCGGCCGGCTCGCCCGGCGCGGCGTGCGGGCGCTGGTCGGCGCCGCCCGCGCGGGGGAGCGGCCGCGGCTGTCCCGAGTGCTGGCTGCGCACCTGGGCGACGCGGCCGAGGGGCTGGACGTGGTGGAGGAGACCTGGCCCGGCTACGAGCACGTCAACGTCCAGGCCGGGGTCGACGCCTGGCTGACCGGGGCGGGGCGGACGCACGAGCTGGTCGGGGTGGCCGGGTTCCAGCACACCCAGTTCGGCCTCGGCGACCTGCTCGGTCCCGACGGCGAGCACCCGCACGGACCCCGGCCGGGCAACCCGGCCACGGTCAACCTCGCCTGCGGCCCCGACGGCGAGGTCCGGGCCTGCCAGCGGTGCGCGATCTACCTGGTCACCGAGCCCGACGGCAGCCGCGCGGCGCTGCTGCTGCGGGGTGCGGCACCGGAGTACGGCGTGCCGCAGGTGTCGGTGCAGCTGGTGGGCACCGACCCGGCCGCGGTGGCCCGTGCCGCCGCCGAGATCCGCGCCGCGAGCATCGAGCACAACGTGTTCCGCGGCCAGGTGCTCTCCTTCGGTCAGGAGGTGTTCGGGCACGGGCAGACGTTGCTGCAGTTCCACCGCCGGCCGGAGCTGCGGGCCGACCAGCTGATCCTGGCGCCGGCCACTCTCGCCGAGATCCGGCGGCAGGTGGTGGACGTCGCCCGGCACAAGGAGCGCCTGCTCGCGGCCGGCCAGCACCTCAAGCGCGGGGTGCTGCTCTACGGCCCGCCCGGCGTCGGCAAGACCCACACCGTCTGGTATCTGGTGAGCAACCTGCGCGACACCACGGTCATCCAGCTCACCGGCAACGCGCTGCACCTGATCGCCGAGGCGTGCTCGGTGGCACGGGCGCTGGCGCCGGCCATGCTCGTCGTGGAGGACGTCGACCTGATCGCCGAGGACCGCGGCATGCACCCGGGCCAGCATCCGCTGCTGTTCCAGCTGCTCAACGAGATGGACGGGCTGGCCGAGGACGCCGACGTCGTCTTCGTGCTCACCACGAACCGCGCCGACCTGCTGGAGCCTGCGCTGGCCGCACGCCCGGGCCGGGTGGACCAGGCGGTGGCGCTGGAGCTGCCCGACGCGGCGGCGCGCCGGGCGCTGTTCGACCTCTACCGCGGGACGCTGGAGGTGGACACCAGCGGCCTGGACGACGTGATCGCCCGGACCGAGGGCGTGACGGCGTCCTTCCTCAAGGAGCTGCTCCGCCGGGCCGCGCTGGTGGCGGCGGCGCGGACCCCGGACGGCGGCGGGCTCACGGTGTCGGCGGGTGATCTGACCGCGGCGCTGGACGAGCTGCTCGACACCCGCAACGCGATGACCCGCACCCTGCTGGGCAGCCTGCCCGGCTGAGTCAGTTGGCCCGCGGCCCGGGCGCGTTGGCCCGGTCACCGGCCGGGTCCAGCTCCGGGCCGCCCGCCGGGCGCAGCAACGGCCCGGGCGCACCGGTGCCAGTGCCGAGCGCCGCCACGAACTGCCGCAGCACGTCGTCGCCGGCGTGGAACGGGGCCCAGTCGAGCAGCTTGCGCGCCCGGGCGGTGTTCAGCGCGGGCGCCTGCGTGCCGATGTCCACCCAGCCGGGCTCGGTGGGCACCACGTGCGCGGTGAACGCCGCGTGCAGCCCGGCGCGCACCGCGAACGCCGGGGTGGGGATCCGCATCGAGCCGAGGGCGCGGGCCAGCGCGTCGGCGTCCATCAGCGGCTCGGCCGCCAGGTTGAACGGGCCGGGGGCACGGCGGTCGAGCATCCGCTCGAGGGCGTCGGCGACGTCGTCGGCGTGCACGAACGAGAGGGCCAGCGCGGGCAGGGGGAGCGGGAGCAGCCGGGCGACCGCGCCGGGCAGCATGCGCGCGGCCCCGAACAGCAGCGGCCCCAGGAAGTAGCGGCCGATCTCGCTGCTGGCCTCCGGCTGCAGGACGAGGGTGGGGCGGACGACGGTCAGGGTGGTGTCCGGGTGTCGGGTGAACACCTCGCGGACCACCCGCTCGGCCTCGGACTTGTCGCGGCTGTACTGCGCGCTCGGGATGCCGGTCGTCGGCCAGTCCTCCGTCACCCGCTGCCCGCGCGCGCCGGCGGCGTAGGCGCCGATCGAGCTCATGTGCACGAACTGGCCGACCCCGGCGGCCGCCGCCGCGCGGGCCACCCGCCGGGTGCCCGCCACGTTCACCTCGCGCAGGCGATCGGGCTGCCGGCCCGGCTGCAGCGCCCAGGCCAGGTGCACCACCGCGTCGGCTCCCTCGACGAACTCGGCGATCTCCGCCTCGCTCGCGGCCTCCCCCAGGTCGGCGGAGTGCCAGCGGACGCCGTCGTACGGGGCCGTCGCCGGCGGCCGGCGCCGGGCCAGCCCGCGGACCTCGGCCACGCCGGCCCTCGGGTCGGTGAGCCGACGCAGGAGGGCGGTGCCGACGTTGCCGCTGGCTCCGGTGACGGCGATGGTGCGGCCGGAGAGCTGGCCGGGGGAGAGGTTCGGCATGTCCTGCGGCTACCCGTCCGCCCCCGCGCCAACCGGCGCGCCCCGCGATCAGCCGGTCGAGCGGGCGGGGTCGGGCGAGGTGGCGTCGTCGTCGAGTGACCGGCCCCGTAGCTCGGGCAGTGCCCACGCCGCGATCGCGGCCACCACGAAGAAGACGGCGAAGGTGGCGAACACCAGCCCCGTGCCCCCGGCGTCGACCAGCAGCGGCACGCACAGGGGCGCGGCGATGGAGGCCAGCCGGCCGAAGCCCGCGGCGGCGCCGGCGCCGGTCGCCCGCAGCGCGGTCGGGTAGATCTCCGGTGTCACCGCGTAGAGGGCACCCCAGGCGCCGAGGTTGAAGAACGACAGCACCATCCCGGTCACGAGCACCGCGGTGTCGCCGTCGGCGGCCGCGAACAGCCCGGCGCCCAGCGCGGAGCCCAGCAGGAAGGTGGCCAGCGTCGGGCGGCGCCCCCACTTCTCGATCAGGTAGGCCGCCAGGGCGTACCCGGGCAACTGGGCGATCGTGATGATCAGCGTGTACTGGAAGGACCTCACCAGGGAGAAGCCCTCGTTGAACAGCAGCGTCGGCAGCCAGATGAAGGCGCCGTAGTAGGCGAAGTTGATGCCGAACCAGACGATCCAGAGCGCGGCCGTCCGGCGGGCGGTGCCGGCCGCCCAGAGGGCACCGACACCCGGCGGGGTGGCCGGCGGTGCGGGGGGCGGCGACGCGACCGGCGCGACGTCCGCGGCGCGCTCGAACCGGCGCACCGTCGCCTCCGCCTCGTCGGTGCGACCGCGCAGCTCGAGGAAGCGCACCGACTCGGGCAGCCCGCGGCGGACGACGACGGCGTAGAGGGCGGGCACGGCCCCGATCGCGAGCGCCCAGCGCCAGCCGTCGTCGCCGACGGGGACGACGAAGTAGCCGATGAGCGCGGCCAGCGTCCAGCCCACCGCCCAGAACGCCTCCAGCAGCACGACCACCCGGCCGCGCACCCGCGCCGGGGCGAACTCGCTGACCAGGGTGGAGGCGACCGGCAGCTCCGCGCCCAGCCCCAGGCCGATGAGGAACCGGAAGACCAGCAGCGCACCGACCGACCACGACAGCGCCGCGGCGCCCGTGGCCACCCCGAAGACGAGCAGGGTCAGGGCGAACACCTGGCGGCGGCCGAACCGGTCGGCCAGCAGACCGCCGAGCGTGGCGCCCAGCGCCATGCCCACGAAGCCGATCGACCCGATCCACGAGACCTCGCTGTTCGACAACCCCCACTGCGCGACGAGCGCGGTCATCACGAACGAGATCAGGCCGACGTCCATGGCGTCCAGCGCCCACCCGATGCCCGAGCCGACCACCAGCCGGCCGTGCTCACGGGTGACGGGCAGCCGGTCGAGGCGCTCGGCCCGGGTGGCGGTGGTCCTCGGTTCGGCGGTCATCGCGGAGGAAACTACCCCGGCGTGCACGCGAACCGGGGCGGGGCGCCGCGGGTGCGGGCCCCGCCCCGGATCAGGACGGTCGTCGGATCGCTCAGCTGCTCAGGCGTGCCTTGAGCAGGGCCTTCCCCTGCTCGCCACCCTTGCGGCTCTCGTTCTGCGCCTTGCGGAAGAACTCCGCGAGCTCCTGGTCCCCGGCGCGCTCGGCGTCCTGGATGTAGGCCTCGAGGCGCAGCGCGTTGCTGAGGCTGGCCTCGGTGAACCAGATCAGGTTGTAGTCCTTGTCGGCGGTGCCCGTGACGCGACCGGTTTCCGTGGTCGACGTGGTCATCAGGTCGTCCCCTTCCCTCGGTGTCGGTTACCGGACGCTCCGGGGCTACCCCGCAGCCGGGGCGCCGAACAGCCCCATGCCGACTTTCGGGCCGCCGATCCGGACGGTGGCGCGAGGGCGGCGCAGCGCTCAGCCGCGCACGTGGGCGGTGACCAGCTCGGCGGTCCGCTCCGCGGCGAGCTCCGGGATCCAGTGCGTCACGTCGTCGAGGACCTCGAGCCGGTACGGCGCCTCGACGAAGCGAGCGGTGTCCTCGGTCGCGGCGCGGCCGAGGAACGCGTCCCCGGTGCTCCACACGTGCAGCGTCGGCACCTGCACCTTCCCGACCGGGTCGCGCCCGCTCCACGGCAGGGCCCGGTACCAGTTCAGGGCCGCGGTCAGCGCACCCGGTTCGCGCATCCGCTGCGCGTACCGGTCGACGGCGTCCTCGGGGAGGCCGCCGTGCCGCAGCATTCTCCGCAGCGCGGCGCCGTCGCCGGCGAGCAGCAGCCGCTCGGGCAGCACGGGCAGCTGGAACACCCCCACGTAGTAGGAGCGCAGCGCCTGGTCGCTGGTCACCACGGCGCGGGCCATCGCGGCCGGGTGCGGTACGGAGAGCGCGGTCAGCGTGCGCACCCGGTCGGGGTGCCAGGCACCCAGGGCCCAGCCGACGATGCCGCCCCAGTCGTGGCCCACCACGTGCGCGGACTCCAGGCCGGCGGCATCGAGCAGGGCGAGGACGTCCCCTGCCGTCTCGCGCAGCCGGTAGTCCGCCCGCCCGCGCGGCCGCGCCCGGGGCGAGTACCCGCGCTGGTCGGGCGCCAGGGTGCGCAGGCCGTGCTGGTGCAGCGCCGGTGCCACCCGGTCCCAGGCGGTGGAGTCCTGCGGGAAGCCGTGCAGGAGGACGACGGGGTCGCCGTCGGTCGGTCCGGCGTCCCGGACGTCGAAGGTCAGGCCGTTCCGGTCGAAGCTGTCCACACCCCGACTGTGCCCCGAAGCCCGCCCTCGCGCACCGGGGGAGTGGAGCGGGCGCGCCCCCGGTCGATCGGGGACCATGGGCCGGTGACCGCCACTCCTGTCGAGATGATCGTGCTGGTGGACGAGGAGGGTCTGGCGATCGGCACGATGCCCAAGCGACAGGTGCACCACGGCGAGACGCCGCTGCACCGCGCGTTCTCCGCCTACCTCTTCGCCGACGACGGCCGGCTGCTGATCACCCGCCGGGCCGAGGACAAGGCGACGTTCCCGGGGATGTGGACCAACACCGTCTGCGGTCACCCGGGGCCCGGTGAGGACGACGGGGCTGCGATCGCCCGACGCGCCGGCTTCGAGCTGGGCCTCTCCGTCGCCGACATCCGCCCCGCCCTCCCGGGCTACCGGTACCGGGCGGAGTTCCGCGGCGTCGTCGAGAACGAGATCTGCCCGGTCTACGTCGGGCGCTTCACCGGGTCCCCGGCGCCGGAGCCCAGCGAGGTGGCCGAGTGGGAGCTGCTGGACTGGGCTGCGTTCCGCCGGCGGCAGGAGACCGAGGGCGACGCGTGGTCCCCGTGGTGCCGTGAGCAGGCGAGGCTCATCGAGGAAGCGGGCCTCCACCGCATCTGACCGCGGCCCCGGAAAGGCGCGGTCGGTCACCCCTGCCGGCCCCGACCTGCGCTGCCGGCGGTTGTCGGCGAGGCTGTCGGCGACGGACGCGCACCGACGACCGAGGAGCTGCCGTGGAGGCGTCGTTGAAGGGCCGGGTCGCACTGGTGACCGGCGGGGCCAGCGGGCTCGGCCGGGCCACGGCGCTGGCGCTGGCCGAGAGCGGCGCGCACGTGGTGGTCGCCGACATCGACGCGTCGGGCAGCGAGGAGACGCGGTCGCGGGTGGTCGCCGCGGGCGGCTCGGCGGAGGTCGTCCCCCTGGACGTCACCCAGGACGAGAGCCGGCGGACCGTCGTGGCCGACCTGTTCGACCGGCACGGCGACGCGTTCGACGTCCTGGTCAACGTGGCCGGCATCGACCGGCCGGGCTACATCACCGACATCGACCTCGCCGACTACCAGCGGGTGCAGGCGGTCAACTGCGAGGGCCCGATCTTCCTGACCAGCGAGTTCACGAAGCGGGTGCAGCACCTGCCGGAGGGGCGCACCGCCGACGTCGTGCACGTGGTGTCGCTCTCGGCGATCACCTCGGGCAGCGGGGCGATCGCCTACAACGGCTCCAAGGCGGGGTTCCTCAACGCGACCCGCTGCATCCAGCGGGAGCTGCGGGAGAAGGCCGTGCGGCTGGACGACGGCACCGAGCGGCCGTTCCCGTGCCGGGTGCAGAGCGTCATCCCCGCTGCGATGGACACCCCGATGATGGAGCAGTGGGGGATCCCCGGGCACCTGATGATGCCGCCGTCGGCGGTCGCCGAGGCCATCCGCACCCTGCTGCTCCTGCACCCGGCGGCGTTCGTCCCCGAGATGCAGATCGTGCCCCGGCTCGAACCGAACTTCCCGCGCTGACCGACCATGAGGAACTGCCGCATGAACGCCCCGGACGACCCCACGCCGGACACCGCGATGGCGTCGGGCTCCGACGCGGGCAGCCCCGGCGGGCGGCTGGGCCCCGGTGACCTGGCACCCGACGAGGAGCGCCTGCTGGCCGCGCTGGAGCAGAGCCGCACCGCCGCCCCCGAGGACCCCGTCGCCGTCGTCCGCGCGGCCGAGGACGAGCGCCCGCTGCCGTCGGACGGCGGCCCACCCGACGACGGGCTGACGCCCCGCTTCACCGCCCCGGGCGGGAGCTGAGCGGCCGGCTCAGCCCGGCGGGGGCCGGAGCCGGGCGGCGACGAGCGCGACGTCGTCCTCCCCGCCCTCGGGCAGCAGCCGGTCGATGAGCGCGTCGCACATCTCGGTCACCGGTAGGTGGCGCAACTCGGCGAGCGCGCGGCCGAGCAGCTCGACGCCGTCGTCGAAGACCTGGTCGCGGCGCTCGACCAGCCCGTCGGTGTAGAGCAGCAGCGTGGCGCCGGGGGGGACCACCGTCTGGTGCTCCGCGCGGACGGCGGAGGGGTCCACGCCGAGGAGCAGGCCGGGTCGGTCGGGCACCAGCAGCTGCTGCGTGCCGTCGGGTGCGACCAGCAGCGGCGGGAGGTGCCCGGCGCTGGCCCAGCGCAACCGGGTGCGGTCCTCGGCCGAGCCCGCCGGCCGGTCGAGCCGCCCCACGAGCACCGTGGCCAGGGCGCCCAGGTCCAGCCCCTCGATCGCCGCGTCCAGCCGGGACAGCACCTCGGCGGGACCGGCCGCGCTGTCGTAGGCGATGCCACGCAGCAGGCCGCGCAGCTGGGACATCGTCGCCGCGGCCTCGGTGTCGTGGCCCACGACGTCGCCGATGACGAGCACCGTCGAGCCGTCGGGCTGCTGGAAGACGTCGTACCAGTCGCCGCCGACCTGTGCCTCCCGCGCGGCCGGCACGTACCGCACGGCCACCGCCAGGTGGTCGGGCTCGGGCGGGTCGGAGAGCAGGCTGCGCTGCAGCGTCTCCGCGGCGCGCACGATGCGGCGCGACCGCGCGTACAGCGCCTCCAGCAGGTGGGTGCGCAGTTCGGCGGCCTCGCCCTGCTCCTGCGGCGTCCACGACTCGGAGCGGCCGCGGACGGTCTCCCGCCAGCGCTCGAAGGACTTGCGCGGGCTGAGCCGGACCTCCGCGCCCTCGCGTTCGGCGATCGCCTTGTTGCGGGGATCGCCGCCCCAGTCGATGTGCCGTACCGCCTCGCCGCGGAACCAGAGCACGTACTGGCCCTCCGGTAGCGGGATCACGAGCACGCCGCAGGCCGGGCCGACCGGGCCGAGGCCCGGCGCGGCGGCGGCCAGCGCGTCGGTGGCGACGACGTCCTCGCCGCGGGTGGCGGCCCACCCGGCGATGGCGTCGGCCAGCCCGGGCCGCAGCCCGGCGCCGGCGGTGCCCCGGGCGCCCTGCAGGTTCACCACGACCCCGTCGGCGGCCAGCAGGTCCAGCAGGCTGGGGGAGCCCAGCACCGTCTCGGTGAGCGGGCGCTCCTCGTCCATGGCGGCGGCGGTCAGCCAGGCCAGGGTGGAGCGGACCCGCAGGGCGCGGTCGAACTCGTCCTCCTGCGCCCGGTCGGTCAGCCGCAGCGAGAGGGTGGAGCCGAGGAACTCCGCGGCGGCGCGGGTGGCGTAGGGCGGGGCGTGCGGTCCGCTGTAGTGGTGGCAGGCGATGAGCCCCCACAGCCGGTCGCCGCGCAGCAGGGAGATGGACATCGAGGCGTGGACGCCCATGTTGCCCAGGTACTCGACGTGGATCGGCGAGACGCTGCGCAGGGTGGAGAACGTGAGGTCCAGCGGCCGGCCGGTGACCGGGTGGACGGTCGGACGGAGGGGGACGGGGGCGTACCCGACGTCGGAGATCAGCCGGATCCAGTTCTTCTCGTACAGCGCCCGCGCCTGGGCGGGGATGTCGCTGGCCGGGTAGTGCAGCCCGAGGAAGGAGTTGAGCTCGAGGGTCTTGGCCTCGGCCACCACCTCGCCGTTGTAGTCGGCGTCGTACCGGTAGACCATCACCCGGTCGAAGCCGGTCAGCGCCCGCACCGCCCGGGCGGTGATGTCGTAGAGCTCCTGCAGCGTCGCGGCGCGGTTGAGCTCGCCGACGGTGCCGCGCACGGCCTGGTAGGTGTTCGGGAAGGAGAACGGTCGCGGTCCGCGGGCCGGCTCCAGCTCGACGACGAGGGTGGTGACCGGCGCCGACTCCCCGGGGGTGGGGTCGGGCCCGGCGTCCACGGCGCGGACGGGCCCGGGGTCGATCTCCGTCCGGTGCAGGAGGGCGTCCACGGGCAGCGGCTCGCCGCCGACGTCGAGGGTGACCTCGACCGGGTTGCGCTCGCGCAGGTCGCCGAAGGCGCTCGCGGAGCGGATCACCGCGGCGGCCGGTGCCGCGCCGATGACCTCGGCCAGCGGCCGGCCCAGCGCGCGCCGCCAGTCCACGCCCGTGAGGTCGGCCAGGTTCTCCGACACCTGCTGCACGATCCAGTCGGGGTCGCGCACGGCGATCAGCACCCCACGCGGCTGGATGCTGCCCGGGATGTGGATCGGCTCGCGCTCGCAGTTGGTGAGGTCGACGGGGTCGCCCGGGGCCAGCAACCCGGCCCCGCGCTCGACGTCGGTCACCCCCGGGCCTGCTGTCGGGCAGCGGGGCGGCACCACGCGGCGAGCACGCGGAACGTCTCGCGCGCTGCGGCGACGACCCGGTCGGCGTCGCCGCCCGCGGCCACGTGCGCCCGCGTGACCCGGCGGTAGGCGGCCCACATCGCCCCCGTCTCCTGGCCGTAGGGCGAGAAGGCGCGGATGCGGACGCCGGCCAGGTGGGGGAGCGCCGCGAGGTGGCGGTCGATGAACGTGCCGCCGAGGGTCGACCCCTCGAGCACGTAGAGCCGGCCCAGGGCCTCGTCGGTGCTGGCAACGGCCGGCAGCTCCGGCGTCCCGGCGGGGACGGGCGTGCTCAGCGCCGCGAGGTCCGCGGCGAAGAGATCGGCCCGGCGGCGGCGGGTCCAGTCCACGGTCGCGGCGTCCGCGGGGTGCTGGGTGGCCCAGGTGTCGAGGCCCCGCTCGGCCGCCGCCCAGAAGCCGTGCATCAGGCCGAGGACGTGCGCCAGCCGCTCCCGGTCGAGCTCCGGGTCCAGCAGCTCCAGGGTGTCCTCGAGGAGCTGGTGCTCCTCCGCCGTGCCGGTGCGCAGCGCGCGTAGCACGTCGTCGTGCCCGCCGCGGGGGTCCACCGGCGCAACCATCTCTCCCGCAGCCATCGCCCCGAGCCTAGGCGACCGGCGGCCGTCACGAGCGGGCCGGCCGCGGGCCGCCGGACAGCCGGGCCGCGCGCAGCCCGGCGTGCAGCAGCAGCCGGGCATCGCCGTCGGCGAGGTCGAGACCGGTCAGCGCCCCGATCCGGCCCAGCCGGTAGTACAGCGTCTGCCGGTGGATGTGCAGCGACTCCGCCGTCCGGGAGGCGCTGCCGGCGCAGTCCAGGAAGGTCTCGGCCGTCGTGGTCAGCACCGGGTCGGCCAGCAGCGGCGCCAGCAGCGGATCGGGGCCCGGTAGTGCAGTGACCGGCCGCCACCCGCCGAGCTCGCCCCAGTGGGCGACCGGGAAGAACCGGTCGACGACGGCGGCGACCCGTGCCGCGGCGCGGGCCTCACCCCACTGGCCGGGCAGGTCGTCGGCGCCGCGGCGGGCCGACGAGACGCCCGCCGTGCTGCCCACCGGCAGGGTGGCCAGCGTCGCGGCGGCGAGCGCGCCGGCCGGCCGGAGGTCCGTGGGCGTGGGCGTGGGCACCAGGACGGCGACGCCGTCGTCGAGGACCGTCGCCACCGCACCGGCCGCCGGCAACCGCCGCTCCGGCAACGGGCCGCCGTCGGCGGAGGTGAGGGCGACCAGCACCTGGGCGCCCTCGCCGGTCAGCCGGTCGCCGAGCCGCCGGGCGGCCTGCGCCCGGGCCGCCGGGCGGCCGGTCAGCGCGTCGGCGAGCTCCGGCCCCAGGTCGTCGGCCGGGCGGCCGGCGAGCACGCGCCCCGCCGCCGCGGCCAGGTCCAGGGCCCGGCGCAGCGTCGGATCGGCGAGATCCCCGGGGTCGATCCGGCCGTCGTCCAGGAGCCAGAGGTACCCCCGGGTACGGCCCTCGTGGCGAACGGGGATCACCAGCCGGGTGAGGACGCCGGCGGCGGGATCGGCCGGCGTCCGCATCGGGCGGGTCGCCGACGCGATGCCGAAGTCCTCGAACCAGCGCCGGGTCTCGGGCGCGGAGCCGCGGGTGAGGATCGACCGGGTACGGACGGCGTCCATGGGCTCGGCACCGCTGTCGTCGTGCGCGCAGAAGGCCAGCAGCGTGAAGGCGGCGTCCTCCAGGGTGGCGGGGGCGCCGAGCACCCGGGACACGTCGTCGACCAGCTCCTGCAGCTCGTCCCGCACCGCCGTCCCTCCTCGTCGTCGTACAGCTGTATGAGAGCAGACCGGGGAAGTCCGGACATCTGTCCCTGGTCCTGAGGAGGCCGCGTGCCTAGCGTTCGGGGTGCTGGCGTCGTCCGCTCCCGGGAGGTCCCGTGCTGCTCTCCAAGGCCCTGCTGGCCGCCTCCCGACGGCCCGCCCTGCGGCGGGCGGTCACCGGCACGCCGGCCACCCGCCGGGTGGTCGACCGCTTCGTCGCCGGGGAGTCGCTGGACGACGCCCTCGCCGCCGTCCGCGCGCTGACCGCCGACGGGATCGCGGTCACCCTCGACCACCTCGGCGAGGACGTCACCACCCGCGCCGAGGCCGAGCGCTCCCGCGACGCCTACCTGGCCGCCCTCGACGGGCTGGCCGGCCTGGGCCTGGGCGACGGGGCCGAGGTGACGGTGAAGCTCTCGGCGTTCGGCCAGGCGCTGCCCGACGGGCACGAGACCGCCGTGGACCTGGTGCGGCCCGTGGTGGCGGCGGCCACCGCGATCGGCACGACCGTGACCCTCGACATGGAGGACTCCCGGACCGTCGACTCGACGCTCGCCGTCCTCGCCGAGCTGCGCAAGGAGCACCCGGGCACGGGCGTCGCGCTGCAGGCGATGCTCTTCCGCACCGAGGACGACGCCAAGGCGCTGGCCGTCACCGGCTCGCGGGTGCGCCTGGTCAAGGGCGCCTACGACGAGCCGCCCGCCGTCGCGCACCAGAAGAAGAAGGACGTCGACGCCGCCTACGCGCGCTGCCTGGAGATCCTCATGGCCGGCCCGGGGTACCCGATGGTCGGGTCGCACGACCCCGCCATGGTCGCGCTGGCGCACGAGCTGGCCGCGCAGCACTCGCGGTCGGCGGACTCCTGGGAGGTGCAGATGCTCTACGGCATCCGCCCCGACGAGCAGCGCCGGCTGGCCGCCGCCGGCACCCGCGTCCGCGCCTACGTCCCCTACGGCGCCGACTGGTACGGCTACTTCATGCGCCGGCTGGCCGAGCGCCCCGCCAACGTGGCCTTCTTCCTCCGTTCGCTGGCCACCCGCTCCTGAACCCGTTCGCCGGCCACCCGATCCAGAACCCCGAGAGGTCCCCATGGACGCCGTCACCCAGGTCCCCCCTCCGCACAACGAGCCAGTGCTCACCTACGCCCCCGGCACGCCCGAGCGCGACGAGCTGCAGCGGCGCCTCGCCGAGCTGGCGAGCGCCCCGGTGGAGCTGACCGGCACCATCGGCGGCCGGCAACGCATGGCGGGCGGCAACCGGTTCGACGTCGTGCAGCCGCACCGGCACGCCGCCGTGCTGGGCACGTCCGCGCACAGCACGCACGCCGACGCGCAGGACGCGATCCGCTGCGCCAAGGAGGCCGCGCCGACCTGGCAGGACCTCTCCTTCGACGACCGCGCGGCGGTCTTCCTGCGCGCCGCCGACCTGCTGGCCGGGCCGTGGCGGCAGACGCTGAACGCCGCCACGATGCTGGGTCAGAGCAAGACGGCGCAGCAGGCCGAGATCGACAGCGCGTGCGAGCTCATCGACTTCTGGCGCTTCAACGTGCACTTCGCCCGCGAGATCCTCGCCGAGCAGCCGAAGTCCTCACCCGGCGTCTGGAACCGCACCGACCACCGCCCGCTCGAGGGCTTCGTCTACGCGATCACGCCGTTCAACTTCACCGCGATCGCCGGGAACCTGCCGACGGCGCCCGCGCTCATGGGCAGCACCGTGGTGTGGAAGCCCGCGCCCACGCAGCAGTTCGCCGCGCACTTCCTCATGCGTTTGCTGGAGGAGGCCGGCCTCCCGCCGGGTGTGATCAACATGCTGCCCGGCGACGGGGTCGCCGTCTCCGAGGTCGCCCTGGCCGACCGCGACCTCGCCGGCATCCACTTCACCGGGTCGACGCCGGTGTTCCAGCACCTGTGGCGCACGGTCGGGGAGAACATCGCGGGCTACCGCGGCTACCCGCGGATCGTGGGGGAGACCGGGGGCAAGGACTTCGTCGTCGCCCACCCGTCGGCCGACGTCGACGTGCTGCGCACCGCACTGGTCCGCGGCGCGTTCGAGTACCAGGGGCAGAAGTGCTCGGCGGCGTCCCGGGCCTACGTGCCCCGCTCGGTGTGGGCGCGGCTGAAGGACGACCTCGTGGCCACCACCGAGTCGCTGCCGATGGGCGACGTCACCGACTTCTCGAACTTCATGGGCGCGGTCATCGACCGGAAGTCGTTCTCGAAGCTCTCCGGCGTGCTGGACCGGGTGGACGACGACCCGGCGCTGTCGATCGTGGCCGGGGGCACCGCCGACGACGCCGAGGGCTTCTTCGTCCGGCCGACGATCATCGAGGGCACCGACCCGGGCCACGAGGTGTTCACCACCGAGTACTTCGGGCCGGTGCTGGCGGTGCACGTCTACGACGACGCCGACTACGACGCCGTGCTGACCCAGATGGAGTCGGTCGCGCCCTACGCGCTCACCGGTGCGGTCATCGCGCAGGACCGGGTGGCGATCGCGCACGCGCAGAAGTTCCTGCGGCACGCGGCGGGCAACTTCTACGTCAACGACAAGCCCACCGGCGCCGTCGTCGGGCAGCAGCCCTTCGGCGGGGGGCGGGCGTCGGGCACCAACGACAAGGCGGGTGCCAAGCAGAACCTCATGCGCTGGACCAGCAGCCGGTCGATCAAGGAGACGTTCGCGCCCCCGACCGACCACCGTTACCCGTACATGGGCTGACCCGTGCATGTTGATCAGGTGACCTGATCGTCAGGGGTCCTGGCTCAGCGTCGACCGTGAGCCAGGACCCCATACGGTGAGCCAGGACAGCGGGCTCAGGCGACGTCGAGCTCCGACCCCGGCTCCGGACGACGGACGACGGTGAAGCGCCGCGGCCTCGCGTGCGGCGTCGCCAGCATCCGCCGCAGGTCGGCGGTCACCCGCGGCCAGGGAGCGCCCAGGTCGGCCTTGGCGATGCGCACCACGCGGACGTCGAGGCGGCGGACGCGGTCCTCCCGGCGTTTCTCCTCCCAGAGGACGTCGTGCGGTGATCGGCCCCCGTACGGATCGCTGTACTTCACCTGGCCGTCGAACTCGATCGCCACGGCCGCCTCCTCGTACCAGGCGTCGATGCGGGCGATGAACCCGCGCTCGTCGTGCAGATCGACCTGCAGTTCGGGTCGGGGGAGCCCGGCGGCCAGCAGCGCGAGCCGGCCTTCGCTCTCCAGGGGCGACTCCGCCCGTCCGTCGCTGAGACCGACCGCCCGGGCCGCCTGGGAAGCCCCGGTCCGGTGCCGGGCGGAGTGCACGGCGAGCTGCAACTCCGAACGGAGGACGCGGCCCTTGTGCAGAGCGGCGTCCAGAGCGATCACCGTGTCCACCAGTGACCACTCCCGGCCACAGTCGACCAGCGTCCGGGGGACGGAGGTGGTCGCGAACGGCTCGATCCAGGGGACGACGTCCGCCTCCGGGAGCCTGGCCCGGGCGACGCGGTACCCCCGGCCGGCGCGCCACTGGTCGACCGCGGTGACCCGCACGTCTCCACCCGCGGACGCAGGCACGAGCAGCCCGTGACGGCGAGCGGCCGACGCGTGACT
Organism: Blastococcus sp. SYSU DS0828; assembly: GCF_054050975.1. NCBI lineage: Bacteria > Bacillati > Actinomycetota > Actinomycetes > Geodermatophilales > Geodermatophilaceae > Blastococcus > Blastococcus sp. SYSU DS0828. Next base: position 232,975 of record NZ_JBJHAK010000003.1, read on the forward strand.
GAGCACCGGGCCGGGCGCGAGGCTCATCAGGACGGCGATGCCTGCCATGAGATGGCGGTCGTCAGCGTCCGCCGATCCCCGGCGTGCGGACTCGACGTAGACGCCCTTGCGCAGCCGCGTCCACCGGCGGGTGCGCAGCTCCGTCTTGATGTCATCGACTGAGTAGCCGGCCGCCAACGCCTCCTGGCTCGTGAAGACTCCGAGACGCCGGTCCGCGCGGCACTGCAGCAGCGGGTGCACCGGGGGAGTCTCACCATTCCGCGAGGTCGCTGGGCCGGGAACGGGGCAGCCTGTGGACAGTCGCCGTCCTGGCTCACCTCGTGGGGTCCTGGCTCACGGTCGACGCTGAGCCAGGACCCCTAACGATCAGGTCACCTGATCAACATCGCGGGCGGCGGGCCAGTGGACGCGGCCGTCGTCGCCGAGGACCGCGCCGTCGGAGGGGCGGTGCGGGCTCTGCCGGCCGTCGGGCATGAGATGGGCGACGGCGACGCCCCTGGCGAGGACGGCGACGTCGGCGACCAGCCGCCGGTGGCAGCGCCACCACACGAACTCGCTGCACATGACCGCCACCGTGCGGTCGGCGGCTGCGGCCAGGACCTCGTCCATCGCGGCGGCGAAGTCCGGCGTGCGGGTGTGGGCCGCGTAGGCGGCGAACTGCGCGACCGTCCACCAGTCGTCGGCGACCGGCTCGCCGGGCGGCAGCCGGCGACGTCCGCCGAGGCGCTCCTCCCAGCGGTAGCCGATCCCCGCCGCGGGCAGCCACTCCGCCAGGGCCTCCTGCCGCACGTCGGGGTTGGTGCGGCTGCCGGGGAACCGGCGCACGTCGACGAGCAGCTCCACGCCCGCGCCGCCGAGCCGGGCCGCCAGCGCGGTGCGGTCGTCGGATCCATGGCCCACGGTCAGCAGCGGCATGACCTCCTGCCTACCCGGGCGCGGGCGGCCGCGCCCGGCCCGGCATGCTCGTCGCGCACGGGAACGGTGGACGGAGCGGTGTGAGCGGGGAAGCAGTCGAGGTGCCGGCCCCCTTGTGGCGGTCGCGCGGGGTCCGGTCGCTGGTCGGGGTCACGGCCCTGGGGTTCGTGAGCTACTTCCTCACCCTGGCCTCGCTGCCCACGTACGCCGTGGCCGGCGGCGCCCCGGAGAGCACGGCCGGGGTGGTGACGGCGGTCTTCCTGGTCGTCACGATCGCGGTGCAGTCGGTGGTACCCGTGCTGGTCGACCGCTTCGGCACGGGGCCGGTGTTCGCCGCGGGGCTGCTCGCGCTCGGCGTGCCCGCGCCCTTCTACGTCCTCGACGACGGGGTCGCCTGGATCTCGGCCCTGTCCGCCGTGCGCGGGGCCGGCTTCGCGGTCATCACGGTCCTCGGCGCCACCCTGTCGGCCCGGGTCGCCCCGCCGGAGCGGCGCGGGGAGTCCATCGGCCTGTACGGGCTGGCCATCGCGCTGCCCAACATGGCCGCCATCCCCGCCGGGGTTGCCCTGGTGCTCGGCGGGCACGTCGGCGTGCTGTCCTGGCTGGCGGCGTCGCCGGTGCTCGGCCTGTTCTTCCTGCCCGCGCTGCTGCGGTCGGTGGTCAGCCGCGAGGAGCCCGCACCCGCCGGCAACGCCCGGGCCGCCGTGCGCGCCGCGCTGGCCCCGTCGGTGGTGCTGCTCGTGGTGACGACGGCCGGCGGTGGGTTCGTGACGTTCCTGCCCATCGACCGCCCCGACGGCCAGGTGGCCACCGGGGCCCTGCTGCTGTGGGGGTTGTTCGGCGCGGTGACCCGCTGGCGCGCCGGCGTGCTGGCCGACCGCCTGGGCACCGCGGTGCTGCTGCCCCTGGCGGTGCTGGTCGCCGCGGTGGGCCTCGCGGTGGCCGGCGCCGGGCTGTGGTGGGGCGCGGGCTGGGTGCTGCTGGGCGCGGCGCTGTTCGGTGCCGGGTTCGGCGGGGTGCAGAACCTCACCCTGCTCCGGGCGTTCGCCCGTGCCGGGGAACGCGGGACGACGGCGGCCAGCGCGCTGTGGAACGCCTCCTTCGACGCGGGGACGGCGGCAGGCGCGCTGCTGCTCGGCTTCGCGTACGGCGCCGCCGGCCTGCCCTGGACCTTCGTGCTGTCGGCCGTCGTCGTGGCCGCGGTGCTCCCGTTGGCGCGGCTGGCCGCTCGCCCGGTGCTGGTCCGCCCCTGACCTCAGCGCTGCCGGGCGGCGGCGTGCAGCGAGCGGATGAAGAGGATCTCCTCGGCCGAGCGCCGCAGCCAGGTGCGCAGACCATCGGGGTCGTCGCGGTTCGCGTCGCGGATCTGGCCGAGCCGCACCTGGCGGGTGCTGGCCTGCGCGCGCTGCGCCGTGGGCAGCGCGCGACCCTCGGCGCGGGCGACCGCGGTGAGCCCCGCCCCCACGAAGACCAGGTCGCGGACCTCGGTCAGCTCGGCGAGCAGCCGCTCGGCGGCGGCGTCGTCGCCCGCGGTCAGAGCGGTCAGCAGTTCGTCGGCGCGGCGGCGGCCCTCGGCGGCCGGGTCGGGCGTGGTCACGGCACCACTGTGCCCCGGCCGGGCGGGCCGGGGCACAGCGGGGCGTGGACGACTGCCCCGTGTCCGGATGCCTGGGGCCCCCTTCCGGGTACCGCCCCGAGCCTGCGAGGGGTGGGGGGGAAGGGGGTCCTTTCTCAGGCGTCGCGGCGGCGCAGCACCAGGTAGCCGGCCAGCAGCACGGCGGCCACCTCGGCGCAGAACACCCCGAAGCCGACCCAGGGGTCGAGCAGGTTCGGGTTGAACGACACCGGCGTGGCGACGACGGAGCCGGCGTTGCCCGGCATCAGCTTGGTCGCCCACTCGCCCCAGGCGCCCGGGAGGAGCACCACCATGTTGCCGACGACCAGCAGCAGGGCCAGCACGATCGACAGCGCCGCGGCGGTGTGCCGCACGAGCAGCCCGACCGCGGCGGCGAACAGCCCGATGCCGGCCATGTAGAGGCCGCTGCCCAGCAGCGAGCGGAGCACGCCGTCGTCGCTGAGCTCCAGGCCCACGCCCTCGCGCTCCAGGAACCAGTTGCCGCCGAGGTAGCCGAGGGCGGCGGTGACGGTGCCGACGACGAACAGCGTCGTGGTGAGCACGACCGCCTTGGCCGCCAGCACCCGGCCGCGGCGCGGCGTCGCGGTCAGCGTCGCGCGGATCATCCCGGTGCCGTACTCGCTCGTCACCACCAGCGCGCCGAGCACGATGGCGGTGATCTGGGCGACGGTCATGCCCCAGGTGATGAACGCACCGGCGGACTCGCCCGCCGTCCCGTCGGCGAGGTCTGCGGCGCTGACGGCACAGACCAGGACGGTCAGCCCGGCGCCGAGGGTGACCAGCGCGGCGATCGACCACGGTGTCGAGCGCACCGACCAGAACTTGACCCACTCCGCCCGCAGGGTGTCTGCCAAGCCGGGCCGGCGCACCCCGGGGACGTGCCGGTTGGGGTCGAGGACGACGGTGTCGGTCATCGGGGCACTCGCGGTCTGGGTCATCGGGGGGCTCCGGCCGGGGTCTGCTCCCGCGCGGAGTACTCCACGCTCGAGGCGGTGAGGGTCATGAACGCGTCCTCAAGCGAGGAGCGGACCAGGGTGAGCTCGTGCAGGAAGAGCCCCTGCCGGCCGACCAGCTCCCCGATGGCGGCGGCGTCGCGCCCTTGCACCCGCAGCTCGTCGTCGACGACGTCGACGTCCAGGCCGTCGCGGCGCAGCAGCTCGGCCACCTCGGCCCGCTGGGGGGTGCGCACCCGCACGTAGGAGGCCGCGTGCTCGGCGATGAAGTCGGGCATCGAGCAGTCGGCCAGCACCCGGCCGCGCCCGATGACCACGAGGTGGTCGGCGGTCAGCGCCATCTCGCTCATCAGGTGGCTGGAGAGGAAGACGGTGCGGCCCTCGGCGGCCAGCTGCCGGGTCAGCGTGCGCACCCAGCGGATGCCCTCGGGGTCCAGGCCGTTGACCGGCTCGTCGAGCACCACCACCGGCGGGTCGCCCAGCAGGGCGACGGCGATGCCGAGGCGCTGGCCCATGCCGAGGGAGAAGCGGCCGACCCGCTGCCCGGCGACGTCGGCGAGCCCGACGAGGTCGAGCACCTCGTCCACGCGACGCACCGGCAGCCCGTTGCTCGCCGCCATCCAGCGCAGGTGGTCGCGCGCGGAGCGCCCCGGGTGCAGCGCGCGGGCCTCCAGCAGCGCGCCGACCTGGCGCAGGGGCGCGGGGAAGTCGGCGTAGCTGCGGCCGTGCACGGTGATGCTGCCGGCGGTGGGCCGGTCCAGGCCCAGCAGCATGCGCATGGTCGTGGACTTGCCGGCACCGTTGGGGCCCAGGAAGCCGGTGACCCGGCCCGGGTGCACGGTGAAGGAGATGCCGTCGACGGCGGTGCGGTCGCCGTACTTCTTGGTCAGACCCCGCGCCTCGATCATCGCGGGCCTCCGGGGAGCGATCGGGAAGTCATGCCCTGGAGCCTGTCGGCGGCGCCGTCCCGGGAACATCGGGGAGCGCCCTGATCCGACCCTGAACGGTCCCCGAGCTGGTCAGGCCGAGCGGGACAGGGTGCTCCCGGGGCGCAGCTCGCGGCGCAGGGCCCGGGCGGCGGCCTGGCCCGCGCGGTTCGCGCCGATCGTGCTCGCCGAGGGGCCGTAGCCGACCAGGTGCACCCGCGGCTCGCCGACGACCTGGGTGCCGTCCAGCCGGAAGCCCTCTCCGGGGCCACGGAGCTGCAGGGGCGCCAGGTGCCCGACGGCCGCGCGGAAACCGGTGGCCCACAGGATGACGTCGGCGCGGACCAGCCGGCCCGGTCGTCCGTCGACCGGGTCCCAGGCCACCCCGTCGGGGGTGATCCGGTCGAACACCGGCAGCCGGTCGAGCACGCCCCGCTCCAGCCCGTCGCGGATGTAGGGGGTGGAGGTCACCAGCCCGGTGAGGCCGACCACGCTCCCGGGGCGGCGTCCCTCGCGCACCGCCTCCTCGACCTTCGCGACCACTTCGCGGCCCAGGTCCTCGTCGAACGGCCCCTCGCGCCACACGGGCGGGCGGCGGGTGACCCAGGTCGTGGAGGTGACCCGGGAGATCTCGACCAGCAGCTGGGTGGCCGAGGCGCCGCCGCCGACGACCACGACGTGCTGTCCGCGGAACTCCTCGGGGCTGCGGTAGTCGACGGTGTGCAGCTGACGCCCTCGGAAGGTCTCCTGCCCCGGGTAGCGGGGGACGAACGGCCGGGTCCAGGTGCCGGTGGCGTTGACGACGGCGCGCGCGGTCCAGGTGCCCTGGTCGGTCTCCACGGAGAAACGGCCGTCGTCGCTCCGGCGGACGGCGGTCACCCGGACCGGCCGCACCACGGGCAGGTCGAACCGGCGCTCGTACTCCGCGAAGTAGGCGGGCACCGACTCGACGGCGGGGGTGCGCTCGTCCGCCGGGCGGAACGCCAGACCGGGCAGGTCGTGCACCCGGTGCGTCGTGCCCAGGGTGAGCGACGGCCAGCGGTGCCGCCAGGCGCCGCCGGGGCCCGGCTCGCCGTCGAGCACCACGAACCCGGTGCGCCGCTCGAAGCCCTGGCGGGCCAGCGCCCAGGCGGTGGAGAGCCCGGCCTGCCCCGCGCCGATCACGACGACGTCGACGTCGCCCCGGAGGTGGGCAGTGGTCACACGCATGGCAACCGGCCGCCCTCGCTGCTGCTTCCCGCCCCCGGCACACCGGCCAACGGCACCCGCCGGTATCCGTTCCGCGTAAACCGACCGGCCGGTATGGTGCGCCTGCTCACACCCACCCACGACGGGAGAGTGCACATGCCCACGCCCGTGGCAGGCGACCGTTCCTCCGGTGCACCGGCCGGTGATCCGGAGCCGTGGTTCGTCTCCGTCGAGGTCCAGGTGCGGCCGTCGGCTCCCCGGCCGGAGTTCGCGGCCGGGGAGCGGTTGGACGCGGCGGGCGTGGCCCTGCTCGAGCGGGCGCGGTTCCGGGGCCTGCGGACGGCGGTGCTGACGGCGGACCGGTGCTCCTACGGGGAGGAGCTCGACTGGCTGGTGGACCGCTGGATCGACTGCGACACCGGTGACGCAGTCGCGGTCGCGGCCGCGGTGCGCTCGCTGCCCGGAGAGGCCGCCGTCGTCACCGGCTCGGCGCCCGGCGCCGTCCTGCCGGCGGCCGTCGCCGCCCGTGCGCTGGGGCTGCGGGGCCCGGACCCTGCGTCGCCCGTGGTGACCGGTGACGCGGTGGCCCTGCGCGCGGCCCTCGCCGCGGCGGGCGTCGCCGACGGGCGGTGGGCGGAGGTCCGCACCGGCGACCCGGAGCTCACGTCACCGGTGGGATACCCGTGCACGGTGGAGCCGGTGGACGGCGCCGGTGCGCGGCTCGGTCCGGTGCAGGACGACGGCGAGCTGCGGGTGCTCGCCGCCCGCGCCTGCTGCCGGCGCGGTGGGCGGTCGGCGCCCCGGCTGGTGATCGGTGAGCACGTGGCGGGGGACCGGTACGCCGCCGACGGGCACGTGGACCGCGGCGTCCCGACCGTGCACGCGTGGAGCGAGGTGCTCACCACGCCCCCGCCGCACTCCGCCGGCCTGCTGCTCACCGCGACCGCGCAGGCGCCGACGGCGGAGGCCGCCGGCTTCGTCGGCGCCGTGCTCGCCGCGGCCGGTTACGACCTCGGCCCCTTCCACCTGGAGTTCGTGCTGGGCCCGGCGGGGCCGCGGCTGGCCGGCCTGGTCCCGCGGCTCGCCGACGCGGGGGCCCACGCCTGCGTGGACCAGGTGAGCGGGATCGACGCCGCGGACCTCGTGGTCGCCGGCCTGCTCGGCCGGCCCGGGCCGGGGCGCCGGCGGGCGGTCGCGGCCAGCACCCAGTTCTTCCTCGGCTCGCACGCCACCGGGCGGGTGCGGGCGGTGTCCGGCCTGCGGGACGTCGGCTGCATCCCGGGGCTCGTCGTCGCGGAGGTGTTCGCCGACGTGGGTGGCGCGGCGGAGCCCGCGACCTGCGGCCAGGCGCACCTCGGCCACGTCGTGACCGTCGGGGACACCCCCGAGCAGTCCCGCCGCCGGGCGGCGGCCGCGCTGGACGCGATCCGCGTGGAGATCGAGGAGCTGCAGCCGGTCTAGCCGGGCCCTCCGCATCGACCGCCCCCGCCCGGCCGGTCGGCGGGCTCCGGCGGCGGGCTCCGGCTTTCCGGACGGTGCCGTACGGAGCGTGCTGTGGATCAGGGGCACGGATGCCTGGGTGGACCCCGGCAACACGTGATCAATCCGTGACCTTTGTGGCGTCCGTCACAGACCATTGCCTGCCTAGAGTCCCGGCCTGTGTGCCAGATCACTTCTCCGCGCCTGACCTCCTGCGGTCGCGCTCCCGAACAGGCGGCCCGGTGACGGCCACCCGCCCGCCGCTCGGCCGCCCCCGCCCGATCCCGCCCGGCCGGGCCACGGCAGGGAGCCGCCCGTGCTGAGCATCGACGCCCTGCACGTCACCTACGGCGGAGCCGTCCAGGCCGTGCGGGGGGTCTCCATGGAGGTCCCCGACGGCAGGGTCGTCGCCGTCCTGGGCAGCAACGGCGCCGGGAAGACGACGTTGCTGCGGACCATCTCGGGCACGCTGCGGCTGCACCGCGGCCGGGTCGACTCCGGGTCGGTGACCTTCGACGGGACCGACCTCGTGTCGAAGGACCCGGCCCAGGCCGTCCGGCTCGGGCTCGTGCAGGTGCCCGAGGGGCGGCGCATCTTCGGCCGGCTGACGGTCGAGGAGAACCTGCGTGCCGGCGGCATGGGGAACCGGGACAAGGCGGCCAAGGCCCAGGCCCAGGACCGCGTCTACGACCTGTTCCCGGTGCTCAAGGAGCGCAGCTCCCAGCGGGGCGCGCTGCTCTCCGGCGGCGAGCAGCAGATGCTGGCCATCGGGCGCGCGTTGATGGCCAGCCCGAAGCTGCTCCTGCTCGACGAGCCGTCGCTCGGGCTGGCGCCGCGCATCATCGGCCAGATCGGCGAGGTCATCGGCGAGATCAACCGCCAGGGGACCTCCGTGCTGCTGGTCGAGCAGAACGCCACGATGGCGCTCGGGGTCGCCGATCTCGCCTACGTGCTCGACGTCGGTGAGGTCTCGCTCTCCGGTGACGCGCGGCAGCTCGCCCAGACCGACGAGGTGCAGCGGCTGTACCTCGGCCACGACGGGGGCGGCGACGGCGCGGCCCCGACCCGGCGCGTGAGCTCGGGCAAGAAGCTCTCCCGGTGGACGGCATGACCGCGGCGCCCGACGTCGGGTCGGGGACGCGGTCGGACATCCCGACGGTCGAGGTCGACGGCGTCAGCGTCCGCTTCGGGGCGATCAACGCCCTGTCGGACGTCTCGTTCACGGTCGCTCCCGGCACGATCCACGCGATCATCGGGCCCAACGGTGCGGGCAAGTCGACGATGTTCAACGTCCTGTCCGGCGTCTACCGGGCCAACGAGGGCCAGGTCCGGTTCGGTGAGCACCGGCTGGACCAGATGCGGCCGTACAAGATCGCCGGCATCGGGGTGGCCCGCGCGTTCCAGAACATCGCGCTGTCGGGCACCCAGTCGGTGGCGGAGAACCTCATGCTGGGCCGCCACCACCTGACCAAGGCCGGCTTCCTCTCGGCCGGCCTGCGGCTCCCGCGGGCCACGCGGGAGGGCAAGGTGCACGGCGCGCGCGTCGCCGAGATCGCCGAGTTCATGGATCTCGGCGAGAAGCTGCACACGCCCGTCGGGGTGCTCTCCTACGGCGACCAGAAGCGGGTGGAGGTGGCCCGGGCCCTGTGCACCGAGCCGCGGCTGCTGCTCCTGGACGAGCCGGTCGCCGGCATGAACGCCGAGGAGACCGACCGCATGGCGGAGGCGATCCTCGAGATCCGGTCGGCGCTGGGCATCTCCGTCGTCCTGGTCGAGCACGACATGGGGATGGTCATGTCCCTGGCCGACCGCGTCACCGTGCTCGACTTCGGCCGGCGCATCGCCGACGGCACACCGGCGCAGGTGCAGACCGACCCCGAGGTCATCCGTGCCTATCTCGGCTCCGGCGACGAGGAGAGCCCCTCGGAAGCCGCCGCCCACCACCACTCCTCCGACAACCCTGGGGCGACCTCGTGACCCAGTTCCTCTCCCTGCTCCTCAACGGGATCTCCCTGGGCGCCCTGTACGCCCTCATCGCCCTCGGCTTCGTGATCATCTTCAAGGCGAGCGAGGTCGTGAGCTTCACCCACGGGTCCCTGCTGCTGCTGGGCGCCTACTCCATCGCGCGGCTGTCGGACACGATCGGCTTCCTGCCGGCCGTGCTCGTGGGAATCCTGATCACGGCCGCGGCGGCGTTCGTCATCGAGCGCCTGATCATCAACCGGTTGCGCGGCGCCGCGGTGATCAGCCTGGCCATCGTGACCATCGGCGTCGACATCATCCTGCTCACCGAGCTGATCCGCCGGCTCGGCTCCGACATCCTCAACGTGCCGCACCCGTGGGGCGGGCAGTCGTTCCGGATCGGCGACGTCGGGCTGGCGCAGAACCGGCTGATCGCGTTCCTCGTGGCCGCCGTCCTCATCGCGCTCTTCTTCGTTGCGTTCAAGTACTCGAACTGGGGCATCGCGATGCGGGCCTCGGCGGAGGACGGCGAGACGGCGGCCCTGATGGGCATCCGGCAGGGTCGGGTCTCCGCGCTCGCCTGGGTGGTCGCCGGGGTGCTCGCCGCCGTCGCGGCGCTGTTCCTGGTCGGATCGCCGACGCCGGGCGTCACCCCGACGGCCTACGCCGTCGCGCTGCGGGCCTTCCCGGCGGCGATCCTCGGCGGCCTGGACTCGACCGGCGGCGCCCTCGTCGGGGGCCTGCTGATCGGCATCGCCGAGGCGATGGCCGCGGGCTACCAGGACCAGCTGCTCTTCCTCGGCCGCGGGTTCAGCGCCGTCGTCCCGTTCATCGTGATGATCGCGGTCCTCATGTTCCGTCCGTCCGGCCTGTTCGGGACGAAGGAGCTGACCCGTGTCTGAGGCGACGATGACGGCGGCGACCGGGGCCCACCCGTCGGGGGCCGGCCCGGCCGAGCGGGCCGGTTCCGGCCGGTCGGGACTGCGGTCCTGGCTGCGCCCTCTGCTCCTGGTCGCCTTCCTGCTGGTGATGCTGGCGCTGCCGCTGTACGTCGAGGAGTTCTGGCTGCGCACCGGGTTCGCCGCCTTCGGCGCGATCGTGGGCGCGATCGGCCTGAACCTGCTCGTCGGCAACAGCGGCCAGCTCTCCCTCGCCCACGCCTTCTTCCTGGCGGTGGGGGCGGTCAGCTACGTCTACGTCTCGGGGGAGCCGGGCGGGCTCGGGGTGGCCGAGCTCGGCGGGCTCGGGCTCCCCCCGATCGTCGGGATGATCGTGGGCGTGCTCCTCGCGGGGCTCGCCGGGCTGATCTTCAGCCCGCTCGCGGCCCGGCTGCGCGGGATCTACCTCGGGGTCGCGTCGCTGGCGCTGGTGTTCATCGGCGTCCACGTGCTCAACAGCTGGACCGAGGTCACCGGCGGCTTCAACGGCCGGGCGGCACCGGACTTCTCGCTGTTCGGCTTCACCTTCGCCAACCGGGACCCGGAGCTGTACGTGCTCGGCGTGCCGTTCCGGGAGTCCGAGCGGCTCTGGTACCTGGGGCTCGTCCTGGCCCTCGGGGCCTACCTCTTCGCCCGCAACCTGCTGCGCAGCCGGCCGGGCCGGGCCCTGCAGACCCTGCGGGACAGCGAGGTCGCCGCGTCGGTGATGGGCGTCAACGTGCAGGGCTCCAAGGCGCGGATCTTCCTGGTCAGCTCGATGTACGCCGGCCTCGCTGGGGTGATGTACGCGCTCTCCATCGGCAGCATCGCGCCGGAGTCCTTCGGCCTGGAGCTGTCCATCCTCTACCTCGCCATGATCGTGCTGGGCGGGCTCGGCTCGGTGAACGGAGCCGTGCTCGGGGCGATCTTCGTGAGCGCGCTGCCGCTGGTCTTCCAGCGGTACGCCGACCTGATCCCCTTCGTGGGCCGGGACGAGGGGCTGGCTGCCGGTGAGGCGGCCCGGTTCCTGTTCGGCGCGGCCATCGTCCTGGTGATCCTCTTCGAGCCCGCCGGCCTCGCCGGTATCGCCCGCCGCATCTCCGGCCGGGCCCGCCGCAGACCGGGCGGACGGATCACCCAGCACCCACCCGACACGCCCACCCGTTCCAGCGAGCCCACCCCCTCCGACCCACCAGCCCAAGGGAGCACCACGTGAGACTCAGCAAGCGTTCGACCGGCGCCACGATGCTGGCCGCCACCGTCGTCCTGGCCGCCACCGGCTGCAGCACCAAGGCGCCGGAGGCCTCGGGTGGCGGCGGCGGGGGAGGAGCGGCCGCCGGCGACGTCGCCACCGACGTCGGGATCGAGGGCGAGACGATCAACCTCGGTGTGCTCACCGACCTGACCGGTGTCTTCGCCGCGCTGGGCAACGACATCACCAACGCCAACTCCCTGTTCTGGGAGAACAACCAGGTCTGCGACACCTACGACGTCCAGCTCGACATCCAGGACACCGGGTACGTCCCGCAGCAGGGCGTCGCGCTCTACAGCGGGATGCAGGACAACATCCTGGCGATGCAGCAGACGATCGGGTCGCCGATCAACACCGCGCTGGCACCGGAGTACGAGTCGGACCAGATCGTGAACTTCCCCTCGGCCTGGTCGAAGACGCTGACCGAGATCCCGGGCACCGGCGTGGTGGGCGCCACCTACGACGTCGAGCTCGCCAACGGCTACGACTACCTGTTCCGCGAGGGCCTGCTGAACGAGGGCGACACGGTCGGCCACATCTACTTCGAGGGCGAGTACGGCGCCAACGGGCTCGAGGGCACCCGGGCCGTCGCCGAGGAGAAGGGCCTGGAGGTGATCGAGGCGCAGATCAAGGCGACCGACCAGGACATGAGCGCGCAGATCACCCAGTTCCGGTCCGCCGGGGTCGACCTGATCGCGCTCACCGTGGCCCCGGGGCAGACGGCCTCGGTCGCGACGGTCGCCGCGGCGCAGGGGCTGGACGTCCCGATCCTGGGCAGCAACCCCGTCTTCGCGCCGGGACTGCTCCAGGGCCCGGCCGCCGAGTGGCTGAAGACCCACCTCTACGTGGCCTCGCCGGTGTCCTCCTTCGACGCCCACCCGGAGCTGCTCCAGCAGTACCAGGAGGCCTACCCCGACGCCGTGCCGAGCCTCGGTGTGGTCGTCGGCTTCGGCATGAGCGAGATCATGAAGCAGGTGCTCGACCAGGCCTGCGAGGACGGCGACCTCACCCGTGAGGGCGTGCTCAACGCGTTCAACGAGCTGGAGGAGGTCGACACCGGCGGCCTCGTCGTCCCGATCCGCGGCTTCGAGGTCGGCCAGTCCCCGAGCCTGCAGAGCTTCATCCTGCAGCCGGCCGACGTGCCGGGTGGCGCCACCGTCCTGGAGGAGGCCTTCGAGGGCGAGTTCGCGGCGGGTATCGCCGGCTGACCCTCGCACTCCCGGCGGGGCGCCCCCCCCCCGCCCGCGGGGGCCCCCCCGCGCCCGCCCGCCCGGCCCGGCGGGCCCCCGCCCGGGCACGAGCGGTTGTTCCTGGTGCAGTCCGAGACCGAGTTGACGGCCGCCGGGGGGGCGGCCCGGCGTCCCGACGACGAGGTGTTCCGGCGCTGGGAAGTCGCGGGCGCGGCCCACTCGGGCTGGCAGGGGCAGGAGTACCGCGC